>NZ_JAVRBM010000060.1:0-57206 GCF_034531255.1 Nostoc sp. ChiQUE01b
AATTCATACATAGCAAGCTTTTTGTGCTTTCCTATCCGTCGAACTCACGTTAATTCAAGGCTACCAAGTTCGGCTAATTGTTTTTGACCCAGAAGAGGAAGCGATCGTCAAATGGCAAAAGTAGATTAATTAAAGTAATTTTAATTGCTAAATTTTTCGTGATTTAGGATATAGCCAAAAGCTAAACAAACGGCTAACTCTAGGCATGACAATATATGTTAACAGCAAAACCATAGTAATTGTTATAATCAATGAAATAATCAAGGGTGGTAAACCACGAATTAGGGGTAATAAGAACGTATTCAACAAATTAATCAACACATATACAGCTCCCCAAGTTAGCAAGGCTGTTTTATAGCGCGGTGGAGTTTTTAATGGTTGACCGGGAAGAGAAAACCAAGCTTCTAATCCACTAATTTGTTGAACATAAGGATCGGATTCCACCAAATGTTTACCTTGATTCAGACAATATTCGCGATCGCGCGATGTCATCCACACCTTTAAATTTTCATAACCATCAAATCGGAAGATAATCACATATTCATTTCGCACCCCAAGTTGGGGACGAATTACATTTGTTCCCAGATGACCTGTATAGGTTCTGGAAACCCTGGTAATTTCTTTCAACCAAGCTTCATAAGCAGTTTCACATCCTGGTTGGACAACTTGTGTAATGACCACAGTTACAAATTGATCGTCCTGTTCCATCTCCATTAGTTATGCCAATCAATTTTGGATTTTAGATTTTTTCACGTATAGCAAAAGCCTTAGTGGTTAGGACATCAAGAGATGATAAAACTTAGACACCAAAAGACTTTTCACCCAGTCCGCATTACCCCTTATCTCCAGAGGGGGCCCCACCTTCCCCAGTCCCCAGTCCCCAGTCCCTTGCTATAGCTTGATTTTCGCAGAGCGAGTAGCAATTTGAGATTTTCAATTGAAAATCCCAAATTTCAAATATAAAATTCGATGACGCTCAAGCCAAGGGATACCCAGTTTTTCCAACTTCAAGCCGAACAACATTAGCAGGAACGACACCAGTGGGTGGAGGTAAAAACATTCCACCATTAGTCACAACATAAATTGCGGTGCGATCGCTCTGGGTTTGACCAAAAGCCACGGCTGTGCTACCAATTACCCCTGCCTCAGCTTGAGCAATAATAGTACTACTGCGATCGCTTGCAATTCGCACCACACTGTTGTATATGTGCGTTGCTCCATAAAGATTGCCTTCCACGTCAAAGGCAAAGTCATCAATATTAGTTTGCTCTACAAAAATTTCCGGCTCACCTGGTCGAGCTGCGGTATCAACGGGAATCCGTAACAGCAACATTTTTTCCGTATTTGAAACGTAGAGGAAATCACCAAAACGCTTCAAACCATTTGCAGCCGGAATGATATTTTCCGAATTGCTACGAGCAAGCATTGGATGTTCTAGCCAAATTGAAGCACGAGGTTGAGCGATATCAATCAGCCAAATTGCACCCCGATAAGAATCTGCTGTTAAATACTGAGTGCCAGAAAGGGGAGTGATGCCATTGAGAAATATTGCATCTGGCAGTTTCAGCAAGGTTTCCACTGTCCCATCATTGGCAACTAAAGAAATCACTGGTATGGAATCAGCATTCCAGCCTGTTGCCACTAAACCCCCGTTGGCAGCGAAAGCAAGACCACTCACTTTACCCTCAACAGTCGCATGAATTTGCTGATTGCCATCTGGACTAATGCGAACAATCTTGCCAACTTCGTGATTAGTTACAAATATTGTGCCATCTGGTGCAATCGCTAGATTTTCCAAAAAAGTATTGACGGGGAAAGAGGCAATCACTTTAGCAGGTGCTAATTCAATGGTCGTATCTAAATAAATAGGCGGTAAACCTGCGGAATTTCCCATCTTAACCTACCACTGTAATTGAATGGGGCCACCAAACTTTCGCATCTCTGCAAAAAATAGTCCTTGCGCTCCTCCATCGGGAAGTGTTGCTAAATAAACAGCTGTTTGCGCTCCCTCTTCTGCCGTGAACGGAGCATCATCTCCTCCCATATCGGTCTTCATCCAACCTGGAGAATAGGCATTTACCAGAATATTAGTACCTTGAAGTTCTTTCCCCAGAATCGCTGTTAGTCCATTCACTCCCACCTTTGAGAGTCGGTAGGAAGGTGCTAAAGGGTAGTAGTCACCTGAAACTGACGCTAGAGACGCCATTTCCGTTGAGATATTGACAATGCGACCGTAGTTTTGCACCTTCATTAAGGGAATTAATGCTTGAGAAATTCTGAGTACCGCTAAAACATTAGTTTCAAAGGTCGATCGCATCGTTTCCAGTTGGACAGTCAGTAAGCTGGACTCTTCAGGCTTTGTTGTGGGATTTACACCTGCATTATTGACCAGAATATCTACTTTGCCGTAAGTTTCACGCAACCACTCGGTAAACTGCTGCACGCTTCCATCATTGGTAACATCCAACTTGTGATAGTCAACATCAAGTCCTTCACTAGACAACTGCTGCTTGGCAGCAAGACCATCTGTTTCATTACGACTCGTCAGAATTGCGCGGTTGCCAATTTGGGATAATTGACGGGAAATTGCATATCCTAGCCCTCGGTTACTTCCTGTAACTACAGCAATCCTTTTTTGAGTCGTCATTTTTATGACCTTCAAACTGCTTTTAAGTTTACTGTACTGAGATGTTGTAAATTAAGCAAATTGATTTTAGGAATATATTTTAGGTTTTATCTATTGACAATAAATACCAAATATGGATAAGTTTAAAAACTACATATTTCATAGGGGCACACTAATGCTGATGGGTGTCAACATCAAGCCCAAACTCTTTTAAAATCATTCCTTTGGTATCAGGAACAATCGCCTATACCACCGTTTCAATCCCTAATAGGGATTTTGATGAATTGGAATCAAATCGTTGATATCTTTTTTGGGGCTGTGGAATTTGTACACCTACCCATTCGCGCATTTGACATAGAGGAACTCTGTCAGATATGCGATCGCTAAAAATAACCTAATGGTGATGGGGGGCGCGATCGCTGCCTTCAAAGCCAGAAATCCAGTCTTTACTATGCTTATAGCCTCCCGCATCACACACAACAACAGTTGTAATGTTACTCTTGAGACTCCTCAGAGATAGATTCTGATTCTGTTTCAAGTTCTTCTGTTTTAACTTTGGGGGTTGGAGGTTTAACGGGTTTTGGGCCACGCGCTAGTGCCGGATTCACCGGGGGCCTGCTTTCATCTTTATATGATGATGCTTTTTTCCCTTTGTCAGACGAGCGTAGGCGCAGCCCGCCTTCGGCATCGCGGGTCGGTTTTGAGCTTTTGGGGTTGGATTCAATCGGGGTTACAGAATCCGAATTTTCGGAATTGCTGTCAGTGCTTTCTTGAGACTGACGTTCCGATTTCTTAATTGGACGTTCTACCATTGTTGATTTTTGTAAATTTATCTGTATGGTACATCGGTTTGGTGACTATCAGACTGTTGAGTAGCATTTTTAAAGATTTTATCAAACAGAATAGAGGCGTCACACCAATTCGCAATTTTCAATTCGCAATTCGCAATTATTACCCCACGCCTGAAGGCGTTCCGTTGAATATTGATACTACGTATTTCTATTTTTTCTTCATCAATGAAGAGGCTTGTATCCCAGAATGAACCAGTTATTCAATTGCGCGTTCGCAATGGGCGAAAAAGCGAACTGCGAATTGCGAATTGTTCGGTCAGTCGCCAGAAAAAGAAATTGAATTCTGTGTGACTGGCGGATGAATAAGTGGGTTTAAGAAAAGAGCTAAATCTTCTCTTTCAGAGACGCTCTTGCTAGCTTGCTTCCCCGCAGGGGTACGATTTAGCGGTCTACAATGAGTGGCGGGTCTCAATTCCCCACGAGAGTGATTCTGACTCCTGAATTCTGACTTCTGAATTCTTCTTCAATGTTGTAATTTCTGAGTAGCTGTGAAGAGTTGTTTTGACAAAAAAGCAGCCAACAAACTTTATTAATTAACTTACTAAATTAAAAAATGGGTGCGTTATCTATAGCTAAACGCACCCGACAACTATTCAACAAAATTAGGTCGTGCCTGTTGCCTTGATTTGAACTTTTCCTCTAAAACTGGCCAATTTTCTTGCTCAATTAAGTTAGTCAACTCATCGAGGTTTTGACGATATTGTTGTAGAGATCGCAGCAATGCATGACGATTATACCGCGCCATCATTACGCCCAACTCTGGATTCCCACCACCGACACGACTGGTATCTCGAAAACCCGAACTAGCTAACTTTTGGGCTAATTGCAAAACATCGGGGTCAGTTTCGCTCAAACAAGCAGCAATCAACGAGGAACTAACCATTACAGGTAAATGAGAAATCCAACTCACAGCACGGTCGTGTTGCTCTGGTTGACAAAAATAGATATTAGCTCCTAGCGATCGCACAATTTCTTCTACAACTGTAATTGCACTAGTTAAGGTTGTCGTTATCGGTGTTAATACATAAGGTTTATCAACAAATAAATTGCGCTGTGCAGCTTCTATCCCACTGTCTGTTCTGCCCGCCATTGGATGACCGCCGATAAAATTATCCCACAGGGGAGTAATATCCTTGACTATCTGTGCTTTCGCCGAACCTACATCAGTCACGACTGTAGCGGTAGGCAAATGAGCGACTAACTGTTCAAATTGGGGCACAATAAGGGCTAGAGGTGTACAAATAAATACAACTTCTGCGGCTGCTAACAGGCTCAGATCGACTGATGCTTCATCAACACTGCCGAGGGTAACTGCCTTTTGACAGGTAGCTTCACGGCGACTAACTCCTAAGATATGATGTCCTTGCGATCGCAAATCAAAACCCAAAGATCCGCCTATCAGTCCCAATCCTAAAATTCCAATATTCATTTTTGATTTTGACATTCCGTTTTTTATGACTTTACCAACTATTAAAGTTGGCATCCAAGGGGTAGCATCAATGACTGTAGAGGAATTACTGGAACAATACGCAGCAGGAGTCTTAAACTTTAGTGGTGTTGACCTCCCAGAAGCCAACCTGAGTGGGGTAAAACTCAGTGGCGTAAATCTGAGTGATGCTAATTTGAGTATAGTCAATCTGAGTGGCGCGAATCTGAGTGAAGCTAACTTGAGCAATGCCAAGCTGAATGTAGCTAGACTCAGTGGCGCGAATCTATGCAGCGCCATCCTCAACAACGCCAGTCTCAACGTTGCTAATTTGATTCGAGCGGATCTGAGCCGCGCTCAACTCACAGGAGCTTCATTAATCCGCGCCGAGTTAGTTCGCGCTGACCTCAGTCGCGCTGATTTGTTGGAGGCTGACCTCACCAGTGCTGATTTGCGAGAGGCGACACTCCGCCAAGCGAATCTCCGTCACGCTAACTTGAGTGAGACTATCTTGAGAGGTGCTTCCTTAACTGGAGCCAACTTGGAGATGGCTAACTTAAACGCCAGTAACCTCAGTCGTTCTGACTTGAGTGGTGCAAATTTGCGAGATGCCGAACTCAGACAAGCCAATCTCAGGCATACTAATTTGAGCGGAGCTGATTTGAGTGGTGCAAATCTCCGGTGGGCTGATTTGAGCGGTGCAAATCTCCAATGGGCTGATTTGAGCGGTGCAAAATTGAGCGGGGCTGATTTAGTTAGCGCAGATTTAAGCAATGCCAATTTAACAAATACAAGTTTAGTCCACGCCAATTTAACTCAGGCAAAACTAATTAGAGCAGAATGGATCGGTGCTGACTTAACAGGAGCAACTTTAACTGGAGCCAAGCTTTATGCCACCTCCAGATTTGGTTTAAAAACCGAAGGCATGGTTTGTGAATGGGTCGATCTTAGCCCAGCTGGCGATCGCTCCATTGTCCAAAACTTCCATTCTGAAGAGTCACGAGATTTTTTTAACGAAACACCGCCAACAATTCGGATTATTGTTGATGCAGCTCTAGAACACGAAGCTAATTTTGCGATCGCTGGCGCTTACTATCAAATCGCTCAAGAATATCGAGGGCTGAAACAACCTCCAAGTATCGAAAGTGGCCGTCGTCGAACTATTTTCACCTTTCATGTAGATAGCGATGAAGCATTATTTCCCACTGCTTACATTGTCATTCTTCCCTTTCTAGATGCGGCATCTACTCAAAAGAATATTTACAGTATAGTAGAAATGATTAACAGTGAACTTGTCGTAAACCAAAACTTAAAATCGCCTCAGATAGTGAAACAATTAAATACTCTTTTAGAACAAGCTATAAATCAGGCTACAACAATTAAAAAGATGAAAAAAAATATCGAAGTAGCCGCAAAGTTAAATTTTTGTAAAGCCCCAATCCAAATAGTTTTAACGAATTCCAGCGCCCACACTTTGATTGTTTATGACCATCCCAACTTTGGGAAAAGATTTATTAATCGCTCTGCTCTCAATATTTCAGATTATGATATATCCACTGATTCAACAAAAAATATATTACCTTCATTAGATATCATTATAGATTTTGTCAAAGGATTTCATTATATTAGTCATTAGTTATGGGGCATTGGGCATTGGGTATTGAACTAATGACAAATGACAAATGACAAAGGACAAAGAACAAAGGACAAATGACAAATAACAAAAATTTTGGAGGAAAAAATGAGCAATATCTTTAATAAAATGATCGGTCGAACTCGCTATGTAGTGTTTCGCCTATTTCTGCACTTAGGGGGAGGTGAAGTAGCGCCAATTTTGGGAGTATTAAATAGTGCTGGACGGGATGCGATCGATGCCGATGGCGATTTAGAAGTTTTAGGAGAAGAATTGGTAGAAATTAGCCAAACCCTGCTGCAATATGATGAATATTGGCTTTCTGCCGCCAACGAAGGTGACGTATTTTGGAATGAAGGCGAAGCAGGAGATTACGTGAATGAATTATTTACTGACTCTGCCGAAAGATATCTCAGCGAACCAGATTATGCTGACAACTCTGGATTGAATGAACCTTTATCCATACCTGTAACTCGTAACGTCATTGTGATGATTACAGTAGCTTATGAAGGAGAAGTACCAGATTTAGAAACTGACCTTTCTAACGTTCAGGCGCTCAAGGAAGGATTGAAAGCATTGATAAATTTGCATTATAAACATAGATTAAAGGCAATCCAAGTACATTTCTCGCCGGCACAGTTAGGCGATGAACTTACTAGTGATCAACTGTTGCAATATTACCCAGAATTGATTCCTTTGTAATCTGTTGGGTAGTCCGTACTTACTACTCACATCAAGAAATTGTTAAGCTCAGAGATAGGACAATAATCCAATGATCATGACCATAGTACGTAAATTTACAGCCGTTTTTTTAGCTCTGAGTTTGTGTATCACAACTGTCGCTTGTGGTGGCGGAAACGAAACTACTCCTCCGGCTAAGAACGTTAGCCAAACCTCCAATACCACCAAGCTGAGTGACGGAGAGTATCAAATACAACAAGCTACTTATGACGATGCAACTGGTGAATACAGCTTGTTTTTACTTAACAATAATCCCCCAACCTTTGCAACCGAAAATTTGCAAATGGCACGGTTAACTGATGATGAAATCAAGCAGGGTAAAAAAACCTATCTAAAGGTAGATAAAGGACAACCGATTTTATATCTGACGGAAGACTTTAAAATTGAGTACGTCCACAATGTTACCGAGAATAAAACCAATCCCCAAACAGGACAACAAGAGACGGTTGTAGTCCGTCAAGAAAATAGCTTCTGGGCACCCTTTGCTGGGTCTGTGGCTGGTGCTGTGGCCGGTCAGGCAATTGGTAGTCTATTGTTTAGACCCCAGTATTATGTACCCCCTGCCTATTACCCAGGACAAGGATTAAGTGGCTTCGGTGGATATGGCGGAAGCTATGGCCAAGCAGTTCAAAGTTACCAAACTCGCTATAATACGCAACCCGCAGCCGTGAGAAATCGCACTGCCTTCCGCAATACAGGGACAATTAGAAGGTCATATCCTGGAAATTCAAATATACGCAATACACCGCGTAGCACTACAGGTAATAACCGTCCTTCTGGTTCTGGTTTTGGTGGTAGCACCTTGCAACCCTCTGGTAGAGCCACCTCACCCAAACGCAATTCTGGGAGTGGTTTTGGTAGTGGGCGTAGTTCAGCACCCCGCCGTTCAACTGGTTTTGGCAGCAGACGCCGTTAAGAAATTTCAAGTTTAATAAAAGACTGCCTAACAGGTAAAGGTAGTTGTACGCAAAGAAGCCGGAGAGTAATAAGTCAAACCTCCGGCTTCTCTTTTTCTAAACAAGACATCGGAATCATCACAGGCCAGAAGATAGTTGTCACCACAAACATCATATACGATAAAAATTTATACCAATTTGAAAAAAGAATGCGACAGATACATACGGACATACCTTTGTTCTGTCTGGCTTTGTTAATGCGTGAATTTTGAATTTTGAATTGGTATTATATCTTCTGGATTGGAAGCAGGATGATATAGGGAAAATATTAACCAAGGGACTTCCAAGGAATAAAATCATCAAATAAAAGAATGATGCTCCCTTCAAAACTGAAATTACTGAAAAAATCGATTGAGGTAGGTAAGTAGGTCGGCAGAATAAAACCAAACTATATTAACGAAAATGAACAAGGCTAAAACCCTCTTCCCTCCTGCCTCCTGCCTTATCCCAACGACAAATATTTACGCCCACTTACTTAAAAGTTATGGAAAATATCATTGGAACGAAGGGTAACGATAGCCTATACACCTATGGCTACGACGGGCAGCTACATTACCAGATCTAGCTACTCCTCCGACTCTCGCAGCACAGGTAATAACAGCCTACAAGGAGGTGCAGGTAACGATACCTTGTCTGGTAGCGGTTCAACAGGCGATAATCTGCTCTCTGGGGGCGATGGCAATGATTATCTTAAAATCTCTGGCTACTACAACTACTCTTCCTCTTTTGACTACTCCGAAGATTCTCGCTGCACAGGTAATAACACTCTACAAGGAGGTGCAGGTAACGATACCTTGTCTGGTAGCGGTTCAACAGGCAATAATCTGCTCTCTGGGGGCGATGGCAATGATTATCTTGACATCTCTGGCAGCGACCCTACTGTTTCCATAGTTAATAATACCCTCAACGGTGGCGCTGGTGACGATACCTTGGATGCTACCGATACAAAAGGTAATAACCTCCTTTCTGGGGGTGATGGCAATGATTCCTTCAATTTAGGCATCACATACTCAGGTGGTGTTTCCTCTGATTTAGCGACTCAAACGGTAAATGGGGGTAATGGTAACGATTTGTTGTCCATGTATTGCTATTATGCTACAAAAGGGATCGCTTCGACTTTTAATGCTACTACTAACACTGGATCAGTTACCGCAGATACGTATCTGGTTAATTACAACAATATCGAAAGATTAAATATCTCAGGTACAGACTACAATGACTTGATTGTGGGCAGCAACGGCAATGATACCCTGAGAGGTGGAAAGGGTAATGACAGCCTAATTGGAGGAAATGGGACTGATACCTTTGTTTTCTATGATTACAATGAAGGTGTTGACGATCTTTATGATTTCAACGCCACTAATGACTTGATTCAGATATTAGCTTTTTCTTTTGCTGGCGGGTTATCAAAAGGTTCACTTTCAGCTAATCAGTTTACCGTGGGAACATCTGCAACGACAAGTAATCAACGATTTATCTATGACTTTACTACAGGTGGACTGTACTTTGACCAAGATGGTAGTGCGGCTGGGTTTAGTCAGGTAAAATTTGCCCAACTTTTGAGTGGATTGTCATTAACCAACAACAATTTTGTTATTGGTTAATCGAAATTTCACACAGACCTACTTAATAGCTATTAAAGCAATAATTAAGCGGTCTTAAAAAATCGAATAATTTCGCGGACATGATCGAGAAATTGCCCGTCAGTGGAAAGTTGTGCGATCGCATTTCTGGCTTCTCTCCCCAAACGCTCATGTTCCGTTTGATTTATCGCCCGTAATTCTTCTAAATTAGCGGCAATTCGAGCTAAATCTCTACGAGTTTCTTCGGCAAAACGTTGTTGGGTTGCAGATAAAGAATAAGGTTGTTCAGGATTAAGCTGATCTTCCAATGACTGGATTTTTTGTTCCAATATAGAGAAGCGATCGCGCAGTTCAAAAATATCTTCGCGTGGATACTTCCATTCTTGGCGAATCATCGCTAACCGCGCATATAAATACTCATAAGCGCGAATCGCTGGACGCAGAATTGTTAATAATAAAGCTGCACCAGAACTTATATATCCCACTGTACTAATACCAGTGGCAGCAAGAGTATAAAGACCAACGGCTGAGAATAAGTGTAAAGCAATGGCAACCCAGAGCGATCGCTTTGCCAACACTGTGACATACTTCACTTGTTTCTCATCAACTGGAATTCCTTTCTCAGTTGATTGTGCTGCTTCTGCTAAAACTTCTTTGGCTTGAAAATGCACATTCCACGGTACGGTAACAATTACCAACAGCCACCAAAAACTAGCACCACCAATCACCCAATCAAGAAAGTTACCTGTAGGTATGTGCAACCATTGCAGTAAGCCAAAAGCCACCAGCACCGGAACCACAATTCCAATAATAGAACTGATAAAAAAGTTAATATACATCTTACCCTGTCTCCGATGAAACTATCACCTCGATCGTGACTGTACCTAGCAGTTATACGGAAATACTTGTGATAGTTTTTCTAGTAGCACATATCCCACTGAGCAGAATTCCAACTTCAAAAATTTTTGTGTTCAGAATGCTTGTGATAGTTTTTCTAGTAGCACATATCTTATTGTACGTAATTCACAATTCAAAAATTCTGGTGTTCAATAGGTCAACCATAAATCAATTCTGAGGAACAATTTCTCTAATGACCTCAATAAATGTTTGCAAGATAGGTGATGACTCATCTTGTCGCCAGACGGCTGCAAGCTCCACCTTTGCTATTGACGTGTTGAGATTAGTATAAACAACCCCTGTCCTGTGGATATTACGAATTGATGCAGGAGCAAGGGAAACACCCATACCAGCAGAGACAAGACCAAGTATTGTTTGCTTATGGCTTGCTTTTTGGACAACTTTAGGACTGAAACCAGCTTGTTGGAATAAACTGATACATAAATCATAGTAGCCAGGTTCTAAATGACGCGACACCAAAATGAAAGATTCATTGCCTAAGGCGGACAAAGTTAATTCCGGCTTTTTAGCTAGAGGATGAGACTCTGGCAAAACGACCACGAATGGTTCTTGCAGAATCATAGACAAGCTTAGAGATGCATCATTTACAGGGGGAATCATCAGCCCAAGATGAATTTGACGGTTTTGTAAAGCCTGTACTTGGGCGCTGGTTGTCATTTCTTCTAAATCCAATTCTACGCCAGGGAAACGCTCTCGAAATACCCGAAGAACTTTCGGCAAAATGCTATAAGTTGCAAAACCAGAAAAACCCACAGCAAGTCGCCCAATTTCTCCCTGTGCAACAAGTCTTGCCACTTTTATTGCGTGAGATGCTTTATCCAAAACTTGACGCGCCTCCTGCAAAAAAGCTTTTCCTGCTTCCGTAAGCTGAACCTGACGCTTGGTGCGGTGGAATAGAGAAACACCCAATTCTGCCTCTAATTGGCGTATTTGTTGACTTAGAGGTTGCTGCGCCATGTGGAGTCTTTGGGCTGCTCGACCAAAATGTAATTCTTCTGCAACTGCGACAAAGTAGCGTAAATGCCTTAGCTCCATTGTTTGAACTTTTTAAGTGTTAATTACCTATAAAAAATGTGTTGGACAGAGTGACAGCTAGCACCTAATGTAATAGCTAGTTGATGCGAAATATAGCACTGTAGTAATAAGTCTATGAGTAGTTTGCACTTTAACACCAAGATATTTCAAAAAGAAAAAATTCTTTTAGCAAATACAGAAGAATATATCATTCGGGGAGGGCATCATCTTTTTCCACTTTTACCCAAAGCATTTGCAGGTATTAGGCAAATCGGAGTCATAGGTTGGTCATCTCAAGGTTCTGCCCAAGCACAGAATTTAAGAGATTCTCTTAGGGGAACTAATATTAAAGTCAAAATAGGACTGCGAGAAAATTCGACTTCTATTCCATTAGCTCAAAAAGCTGGCTTTACCACAGATGATGGCACATTGGGAGAGATGTATGAAGTGCTTTCGTCTTCACAATTGTCCATTCTTCTAATTTCTGATGCTGCACAAGCTAACAATATAGAGCAAATTTTTGAGTCTCTTTGCCCAGGTTCTACACTCGGCTTATCTCATGGCTTTTTGCTGGGATACCTCAAAAGTATTGGTAAAGATTTTCCTGAAAATATTAACGTGATTGCCGTATGTCCCAAAGGGATGGGCCCTTCAGTTAGGAGACTTTATCAGCAAGGCAAAGAAGTGAATGGGGCTGGCATTAATTCCAGCTTTGTCATTCATCAAGATATTAACGGCAAAGCAACAGATTACGCACTTGGATGGTCAATTGCCATAGGTTCACCTGTTACATTTAAAACTACACTTGAAGATGAATATAAGTCTGATATCTTTGGAGAAAGAGGCCTATTACTTGGAGCAGTTCACGGGATTGTAGAAAGTCTTTACCGTTGGTTTATTGGTCAAGGATTCTCTAAAGAAAGTGCGTTTACTAAGAGTGTGGAATCTCTCACTGGCCCAATTACTAAGCTGATTTCCCAAAAGGGAATTTTGTTTGTTTACGAGTTTTTGAATGAAACAGATCAGGAAGCTTTTAAGAAAGCCTACTCTGCTGCTTATCATCCTGCTTTTGAAATTTTGATGGAGATATATGACGATGTTGCTTCTGGAAGCGAAATCAAGAGTGTTATTGAAGCAGAACATCGGCATCAACGCTATCCTATGAAAAATATTGATGGAACCCAAATGTGGCAAGTTGGCGCTAGTGTCCGTGCAAAAAGACAACCACAAAATATTGCCGTTAATCCCATCACCGCAGGCATTTATATTGCGACGATGATGGCTCAAGTAGACTTACTTCGAGAAAAAGGGCACTCCTACTCAGAAATCGCTAACGAATCCATTATTGAAAGCGTGGATTCTCTTAATCCCTATATGCACGACAAAGGCATCGCTTTTATGGTTGATAATTGCTCCATAACAGCGCGATTAGGAGCAAGAAAATGGGCATCAAGATTCGATTACATTTTATATCAACAAGCTTTTCCTATGCTGGACTCCAATCTGAGGATAGATCAGAAACTATTTGATCAGTTTTTGACGCATGAAATTCATCAAGTTCTATCAGTTTGTGCAAAATTACGTCCGTCTGTTGATATTTCAATTGTTGGGTGAATAGCGAGCTTTTGACTTTTTAACTTTCCTTGGCGTACTTGGTGGTTCGTTTTTAAAGATTATCTGCATCTTCAGGGAGAATTAGTATTATATTAAGTTCGGATAATTAGTTATCATTCCTTGTGTCATTGCACCTCACCCCGCCAAAGCTACGCTTTGTCTCCCCTCCCGAAGAGCGGGGAGGGGATTAAGGGGAGCCAGCGCGGTCTTGGGGGTTTCCCCCATGAGCGACTGGCGTGTGGGGTTGTTGGGGTTTAATAAGTAATCACCCGAACTTGATATTACTTAATTTCTGTGAGTGAGTATCAATTACTGAATTAGATAGCTACGCCAAATTGATTGAGTGTTTTTACTACCCTTGTCTGGAAGCAGTAACCGCCAGGTTTTACCTTCTTGTTGAATTTGCAGGTAAATGTCAAAGGTTTTTTTTAGTTGCGTCAAGCGCCGTTTTGGTAACTTAACAATCAAGTCGTAGGTTCCCCAAACGTGAAAAGCTGGTAAATTTTCAATCGTCAGAGGTTGTTCCTGGGTAATTGATAGCCGCTTGATTTCAAATCCTTGAAAATCTAAATCCAACTGTTGGCTAAGTTTTTGTTGAGTTTGTTCTAGCCCAAGTGCGATCGCTTTTTGCACTAAATCGCTAGTCGGTAGCAGTCCAATACTGCCACAAGCTGTCACTAGCACCAGCAATATTGCTGTCAAAACTAACCGCACCATGTTATTCCTGAGATTCCACTTATCAGCGATAGTATAACTGTAGTTTCTCTCAATTCTCTCATCTATCATGCCAAAACAGTCTATAGGTCTTGATAACCAACTCTACAATTATCTTTTATCCGTTTCGCTGCGAGAACCAGAGATTCTTAGGAAGTTGCGCCAAGAAACCGCCAGCCATCCCCGCAGTGGAATGCAGATTTCACCAGAACAAGGGCAGTTTATGAGCCTACTAGTGCAGTTAATTGGAGCGAAGAAAACCCTAGAAGTTGGAGTGTTTACAGGTTATAGCTCACTTTCTGTAGCTTTGGCTTTACCGACTGATGGCAAGATTATCGCTTGTGATGTGAGTGAAGAATTTACTGCGATCGCTCGGCGGTATTGGCTAGAAGCTGAAGTTGCTGATAAAATCGATCTCCGATTGGCACCAGCTTTGGAAACTTTAGATCGGCTATTAGCAACTGGACAAGCCGAAACTTTTGATTTTGCCTTTATTGATGCTGATAAAGAAAATTCTGATGCATATTATGAGCGATCGCTGCAATTAGTGCGTCCAGGTGGATTGATTGCGATCGATAATGTTTTATGGTCAGGACAAGTAGCTGATGAGCAAAATCAAGATGAAAGCACCCAAGCAATCCGGGCGTTGAACGAAAAGTTACATCATGACGAGCGAGTTACCCTCTCTCTTGTCCCCATCGCCGATGGACTTACTTTAGCAATCAAGCGAACTTAATACAGCAAGAGCGCACAACTAACTGTGCGCCCTTATTACATGTTCTACTTCTATTTACCTAGAAGTTATAGCCAATTCCTAACTGTAGTCCGACATCAGTATCATCCACAAAAGCAGCATTTACACCACCTGTTAGCGTCAGTTTAGAACCGATAGGAAGGTCTACACCACCTGTTAACAGTAATCCAATATCAGTATCAGCATTAGCTTCAATTGCTACACCAGCACCGATGTAAGGAGATATAGCAAAGCTTCTTTCACCCACTGAACCTGCTCTACGGGGAGAAAAATCTAAAGTCACAGGAACTAGAAATATTGTATCGTCCCCAAAGATTACCGATGGTCGCACTGATAGATTGTTTGTTAGACCAAGTTTGCTGATCACTGTAAAATTAGTGTCGCTCAGAGCTGTATCATCGCCGCTCAAACCAATGTTACCACCAACTCCGATATAGCTTCTGCCACCACGAGTACTTCTACCTACGTTAACATCAGGTGTTGTACTTCCTGTTGGTGGCTGATTTAACTTACTGATGTTAACATCAGGCGGAATTAGGACTTGGTTAATTGCATGGATAATACCATTGCTAGCTTTTACGTCTGCTTGGAGAACTCTGGCATCATTCACCGAAACTTGACTACTGGCGGAATCGATTTTAATATTTACAGGTTTTCCTTCATCGGTTTTCAATTCTCCTGCCGAGAGTTGACTAGCAGTTACCGCACCTGGAACCACATGATATCTCAAAATCTTAACTAATGCTTCTCTGTTTTCTGGTTGCTCTAACTGTTGTAAGGTAGCAGCAGGCAAAGCAGCAAATGCGTCATTGGTGGGAGCGAAGACTGTATAAGGGCCTGGCTGTTGAAGAATATCTGCTAGACCGGCTGTCTTTAATAAAGAAGTTAGAGTTGTAAAAGAACTACTGGATGCAGCCAGAGAAACAATATCAGTACTGACAGGAGTTCCAGCTACAACGTACTGACTAGCTGGAAGATTGCTAGCAATAGGTTGTGCCCGTCCCTGTTTAACTAAAGCTTGATATAAAAGTGCTGCTGCTTCCGCACGAGTCAAAGACTGTTGCGGATTGAGTTGTTTTACATCCGGGTAGTTGACAACAAGATTACCTACTGTTGCTGCTGCCACACTGCCAACAGCATATTCTGGAATTGCTGAAGCATCGTTATAGAAATTAGTGAGAGTACTTGTATCGCCACCAGTTAAACCTAAGCCACTACTTAAAGCAACGATCCCCTGCACTCTGGGAATTTCTTGATTTGGTCTAAACACATTCCCCGGATAGCCTGCCAAAAATCCAGTTTCGTAGGCGCTTTGAATTGCAGCAGCCGCCCAGTAGTTAGCAGGAACATCACTAAATCCACCTGCACTTAATTGCCGAACTCGGTTTTGGTTACTGAAAGCTTTTTGAATCAAGGCAGCAAATTCAGCACGAGTCACAGGCTGATTTGGTCTATAAGTACCATCAGGAAAGCCACTAATCACGTTATTCTCAGCTAGAGCTTGAATGAAGGGACGCGCCCAATAATCTGAGGAAACATCAGACAGGTTAACTGTTGAAGTAGGTGATGGTGTTACAGGTGATGGTGTCTCAGGTGATGGTGTCGCAGATGGAACAGGAGTTTGAGATGAAGCTGGGGCAGAAATTACGATGGGAGTTATTGTAGCAGCTGTCATTCCCAGAACTAGCAAAGCAACCTTTGTTGATGACCAACGAGACAAACTAGACATGGAAATATCCTCTTTTCAATTTTTTGGGTTGACTATTGGAAAATACTGGATGCAAGGTTAAGTGAATATAGATATCCAGATGATTATTTGGTTTGCCTTGATATGGAAACCAGAAATGAAACCCGTTAACTCTGGAAAGTTCAAATGTGGGACATTATGAGTAGCTGATCTGATATCTCATAACATTTATCCAAATGTTTACCACATATAGCATGGGATTCCTATTTGTTTTTTAAAGAACCGCAGATCGCACTAAAGAGAAGTACGCATACTGTGGTAATCTCTTCTGTTGCAACAATAAAGATAATTAATGCAGGTAGGCGATTTTATCAGTTCTAAAATTGCAGTCAAGCAGTAAAATAATTGGCCTTTGATAGCCATCTCTTTATAATTGCCGAGGGTTTCATGCCGTCAAACTTAATGTATCATGATCTTTTGCAATATTTAATAAATAAAATGCCTCTTGGCGATATGATGTATTGTTAATCTGTGATCGAAATTATACAACTAACTCAGGGCTGGATTTTGGGGAAAAACTTTCACTCTTTAGATAGTTGTCTTTGATGGTAAATTTTCAAATACTAGACTGGAAATTAGCGATCGCAATCAAAATTTTCGAGCATGATTGCGCCAATATTTTCGGCTAAGAATTATTTTTTTACAAAAGACTATTTTATAAAAGGGAACCCAAAGATAAACTAGGGTTTTTGAAAGATGTCTAATCTGTATCAATCTTGCTCATCACTCCTCTGGAGGTAGGGCAACAAATCCAGTTTTTAGTCCACGTTTGAACCCTGCATTTTCATAGAAGTGCAACGTCTCTTCGCGTTTTGAGCCACTCAGAAGCATCACTTTATAGCACTGTTGCTGCCATGCTAAAGCTAAGGCATAATGCAGCACTTGTGTACCATATCCCTGTTGTCGATAATCGAGATGGGTGACAACATTTTCAATAATACCGTATGGACGTGCGCCACGCGTCAAGTTGGGAACAATGGTTAAATTACATGTTGCTACTAACTGGTTATCAACATCAGCCACAATGTAATATAAACGGGGATCGTGTAAAATTCCATCCCAGATAGATTGTAAAACATCATCAGTCGGTAGAGGCGCATCAACAGGATTTAGGTGATTATATAAAGCCAAAAGTTGGGGAAGTTCGTCGCGTGTAATTAGGCGAACGTTAATTATCGATTTAGACAAAGTTGTATTAGGGTAATTTTTGAGAATTTTAAATGTCAAAATTATGGGAATGTCAATTCAGTGCGAGCAACTCCAGCACGTTCATGACAAGCTAGCAGTTTAACTGTACTACCTTGAGGCGCACGCACCACCCATTCCACTTTTGCCCGATCCTTGGTAGGATCGCTGTGCCGTCTAATGGGAGTTGAAGGCTTGTAGGCTCGTCCTTCTAATTGACCTAACTCTTCACGAAGCTTACCCGTTACTAAAGTTCCCCCAGGAGGTAGTTCGATTTCACAGATACAGCCCCGCGCCAGCTTTTTTTCTAAAGCTTTTTGGGTGACATTAGTGGGCAACCAGCCTGTGTTATGCACAACCAATTGCACCCGATAAGTATTATCACCCAAGTTGTGAACACTGGCTTCGTAAATCTCTAAACGAGGAGATATTAACAGATGCCAAACCAGCCATTCTGGGAAGAGGGCTATTTCTTTCTCTAGAAATTCAGGGGGTGGATTTGTCCAAGCGTACATGGTATCCCAGCCGCCTAGTTCAATCTGACCGAGTTGGGGATGCTCGAAGGGATACCAATCTACGTAGCCTTTGCCTGCAAGTTTTTCATCGTTCCAACGCAGCAACTTCAAGTCATCTTCTACAGAGTGTTCTCGCTGCCAATCGATGTATTTGTAATCATTAATTCCAGCTTGGCGCTGTGGACTCCAGACTTCCACTGTCCAAGCAAATAGACCCTGATATTCATAAGCCCAGTCGTCAAATGTACCTGTAATTACGTCTTTGGGGTCATAGCGGAAATCATGAAAGGCAGAGATAGCTGGGTATTGAGTAAGTTCAGTACCTTTTGCACCAATGCATTGATAAGTGCGGAGGTCATTGACCGGGAATTCGTCATCACTGAGGTGGGTATAGGGACGGATGAGAACACCGCTGAAAGTGTGAAAGGCGATCGCTCCGGTAATATTAGGATGTGTAGTGATAAATTGAACAAGCGATCGCACTTCTGTTTCAGATGTAGGATAAGGGCCAGCCCCCGATTGCTCAGATTCTTGCCGCCACAAAAATGGAAAATTCCGGTTTAAATCTAGCCCTTCCTTAGAACGCTGAATTTGAATCTGAACTCCGTCGTAATTTTCTATCTTTCCTTCTGGTAGTACGCGATAATACTGACCACCGATTTCTGTTGGTTCGCGTCGCACCAGCAGGCGAGGTTCAGTAGGACAGACTTTCCAAGCCCCATTAGCATCGGGAATTCGCATCACTAAAATCCGACCATCGCCATCGATATCTTCCATCACTAACCCATCGTTGCCTTCCTCATCATGGGGATAAGGACGAGTACCAGAGCGAATAAATTTCGGTTTGTCAGCCAATGCCAACTCAGCACCATCAGGATTGACACGGGGACAAATGTAGAAGGTGCGGGTATCTAAACAACGGGTAATTTCTGAATGAGTACCGTAAGCTGTAACTAATGTTTGCAATAGGTATAAACAAACACTTGATGGCGCTAATTCAGTGGCGTGAATATTGCCATCAACCCAGAGGGCAGGCTTTTCTTGATGTGCGCCAGTGGCAAAGTTGGTTACTGTCAATACCCAGATGTCACGTCCTTCATAACTCTTGCCAATGCTTTCTATGCGTACTAGTTGGGGAAATTCCTTTGCATAACTGTGTAGAATGCGTGTCAGGTCTTCATAACGATAGTATTTATCAAACCGAACATCTGGCATAACAAATTTCCCCATACACCCGTTGATCATTATTTACCATACTAAGGTAAGTGCATCTCAAACACTATTCATAAGCGGATTTAGAGGCATTATCATCTTGATCAAATAATTACTAATTCGTAATTATCAAGTCGGAATAATAAGCTAACGCGTCTACATATTGCACAAACTCTGTGTAGACCGTCATTAGTCATTAGTCATTTGTATTTACTAAGGACAAAAGACAATTGACAAAGGACAACCTCACGACTTGATGTGCAACTTAAATGCGTAACAGCTTATCAATTAATTTATGCCGTTTTGTATCCTCAACTCGTGGGTCTTGCATTGCCGCAAAATGGTCTGCAAGCATTATTTTCGGCTTAATTTTCATCCTCTCAGTATCATTAAGAGTAATTTTTGACAGCTTAATATCTCTTAAGAGTATTACCGAGCGATCGCATCTCCATCAAAATAGCAGCCTTGACGATGCTAGCGGATGTCAGAGTCTGATTTTACAGCACATTTGTTCGACCAATCCTGACGAATGTATTTAACCACGCTGTCTTCTGTATTTAAGCCAATTACCAATGACGAGTAACGCTTGAGTTCGGCATCTGCGTTAGCAACTGCAATGGCACGATCAGCAATTTTGAACATTTTAATGTCATTAATTTGATCTCCAAAGACCACAATCTCACTTTCCTGTAACCCATAATTCTCTACCAGAGTCCGAATAGCTTGGTCTTTAGTAGCTTTGCAGTCATGAATTGTTAACCAGTACCACCCCGGAGAGTATTGGTTCTCGATCAAGTGTGTCTCTGTGGTAGTTCCATGTTTTTGAATAATCGCACCTTGAAGTTCGAGCAGTTGTTGTGCGTCCCCAATTACGGTCAGACAAACGACTTGATCGCTAAAAGAATGCATCAAATCTTCAATTGTTCGCCATCTTCGGTCTTTGCTTGTGAGGCGATCATTAAGATACCATCGCATACCCTCGTTGATTACATCTTTATAGTAAGCACAATCTTCTCTGCCATTAAAACTAGATACAAACGGAACACAGCCGAACTCCAGGATAAGTTTGTAGATACTTTCAACTACAGAAGGACAAATAGAGTTAATGATTTCATGTCTGCCAGAATCCAAATCAGAAATAAAAGCACCATTAAATTCGATAACTGGTAGACGAAGATTCAAACCTTTCAGCATCATTTGCATAGAAACAACGCTACGCGCACTAGCTACAGTAAACTGTAGTCCTTGATGCAAGAGTTCGTGAAGGACTTTCTTGCTCAACAAAGAAAGAATTGCATTATCTCCAAGCAATGTACCGTCTAAATCTGAAACATAGACAGTGTTCATAAACTTTAGCTGCCACTGATTGAGACGAGAATTATATCTTAATTTACGGTAAATCGCTAGAGTTTATGTAACCTGAGTTCGATACAATAAAAAGTCTGAAAACTAGACATAGTAGGCAATTAAGCAACACAGGTTCATTTCACCTAATGTCAATAAGCTTAGATAAATTTGCCAGATCTGAAAATATCACAAAATCAGAATTAGAGAATTATAAACGTTGCTGAAAATGACAAGTTTGCACGACAGTCAATAGACTTGAGTATGGCCAAATCGACACAGCGATCGCGAACCACCACTAATTTTTCGTTTAGTAACAGCTAGTTGTAACGAGCATTCTGCCAAGTTATTATCAAGAAGTACTTCTGGATGGTCAAGAAAATACCACCACTAGTCGTATTTATCACCAAAGGATTGCATCATGAAAACAAACAAACAAGTTCCGGAACAACCCAAAACACTAGCAAAGCCATCTTTGCCCATAGTGCCTCTGACTGACAAAGATATGTCTTATATCAGTGGTGGCGACATAATACTACGCTACTAAGCACTAAGTTTGTCCCTTTTGTAGGGTATTTTAGAGGGGTCATAGAGGCTTTTAGAGATTCTTTAACCAGCACTGCAAGCGATCGCCCAAAGCCAAGAGTAACTGACAACTCTGGTTACTAGGAACAAGTTCAACCAACCATCTCAATTTACTTAAATACGAAGGATTTTATCATGAAAACTAATAAACAAGTTCCGGAACAATCCAAAACATTAGCAAAGCCATCTTTGCCCATAGTGCCTCTGACTGACAAAGATATGTCTTATATCAGTGGTGGCGACATAATACTACGCTACTAAGCACTAAGTTTGTCCCTTTTGTAGGGTATTTTAGAGGGGTCATAGAGGCTTTTAGAGATTCTTTAACCAGCACTGCAAGCGATCGCCCAAAGCCAAGAGTAACTGACAACTCTGGTTACTAGGAACAAGTTCAACCAACCATCTCAATTTACTTAAATACGAAGGATTTTATCATGAAAACTAATAAACAAGTTCCGGAACAATCCAAAACATTAGCAAAGCCATCTTTGCCCATAGTGCCTCTGACTGACAAAGATATGTCTTATATCAGTGGCGGTGGCGGATTATTGTTAGCACGCCACTTCAACTAAGCACTAAGTTTGTCCCTTTTGTAGGGTATTTTAGAGGGGTTATAGAGGCTTTTAGAGATTCTTTAACCAGCACTACGAGCGTAAATCATCTTACTAACCTGGCGTTACGAGTTATTCGACTCCAAGATGCTAAGTACCCTGTACTTCCGAGCGCAAAGCGCAAAACCAAGAGTAACTAGCAACGCCGGATTCCTAGCAGAGCATTGGCAAGAACAATCGTGAAGTTAGATGGGAACTTAACTTTGGAGCGTTTCCAAAGCCCAATTATAAATCTGTGATCAGCCTTGCCTTTCTCAAAATAAATGTCAGCAAAGTTTCTTCTTTGGTAATAATGTCTGCTGTAACTTGCATTCCTGGTTGAATGAAATAGGATTGATTGTCCTTCTCTAAAGAAAGCTTTTGCGGCTGGATTGTCACCTCGTAGTAAGGTGCAGGTGAAGTGATCGTGTTACTTTGAGGTGTAATCGCATCAGCAGTTATAGCTCTGACAGCACCAGCAAGCGTACCATAATCCGGATAAGGATAGGCAGAAACCCGCAAAACTACCTTGCCCTGTTTACAATCTGAAACTTTTTGTTCCTGACAAACTTTCACCTTGCCAATATCTTGAGATGCAACATGGGCTTTGACTAGCAAAGCAGCATTAGTAGGGGCAATTTGAGCTATCACATCCCCAGAATGTACTACTTGCCCAGGATTTCTCAGTTCCAATTTCAGGATCGTGCCTGCCACCGTTGTGCGAATTACAGCTTTTTGTAGTTCAGTTTCGACTTGTTTGAGGTCTTTTTGAGTATCGTTAATTTGATTTTGAGTTTGAATCCGACGCTGTAGTAGACTTTCTCGTTCTTGGTTTAATCGGGCTAAGTGAGTACCACCACTGGCTCGTTCTGTAGCAATTTTCTCTTTTGCGATTGATATCACTGCATTACTTGGATTCAGTGCAGCTATCTCTTTATTGCGTTTGGCGATCGCCACTGACACTGCCTGTTTTGCCTTTGAAATCTCTTGCTTTTGACTTTCAGCAGATGCTTTTGCCGACAATACAGCTTGTTGTTGCTGAGTCACCGTCAGTTGTGCTTCTTCGAGTTGATTCTGAGGAATTGAGCCGGAAGAGGCGATGATTTGATAGCGATCGCGCTTAACTATTGCTGCTTGTAATGCTGCCTCATTAGCTCTAACCTGAGCTTGGGCTGATTTTAACTCGACTTGAGCTTTTTGCAAATCATTAGAAGCGATTTTAATATTAGCGTCAGCTTCCTGGACTTGACTACTAGCAGTAAGTTTTCTTTGTTGATAGTCGCGTTGAGTATTCCTTAAACCTGCTTCGGCTGAGGCTACAGCGCCGTTAATACGGTCAGTTTCGGTCTTTACCTGCTCATCCACCGTACCAATTTGGGCATCCAGTTGCCCTAATTGCAACTGGTTTTGTTGAATATTCCCTCCCAGTTGGCTTTTTTTTATCTGGAGTTGGGAATCGTCGATGGTGGCTATGACATCTCCCTTTTTGACCACCTGATTTTCTTTGACTAAAATACTTTTAATACTTCCTTCACTAGCAGATTGCACAAGCCGCACTTCCCCACTAGGTCGGACGTTTGCAACAGCTTTGACAGTGACATTATACTTGATGACAGCAGCAAAGGTAATGGCTGCACCCACTGTTGCGACTAAAAAAAAGCTACCAAAGTTTGTCCAAATGCCGATAGCAGGGAGAAAATCCTCGCTTTTTACTGTACGCAGTAGGTCTGGATGTAGATCACTCAAGATGATAATGATTTGGAAGAATGTGTCGTCATTTATCAGATGTTTGACTGAATTACCTTAGTGTTTTAGTAGACTTGAATAATGTCAATCAAAACTAAGCTAATCTTCATTCGGAAACACCGCCACTAACTCTAGTACAGCATGGCGTAAATATAGGCTAACAAATTCTATTGGCTAATTTATAAACATATATGTTTATTAATTATCCGTGTATATTACAGCACGGTGAGTCAGATTGTGGGGCAGCTTGCTTGGCTTCGATTGCTAAACACTACGGGTCTAATCTCGCAATTAGCCACATTCGGGAAGTTATCGGCACAGGCCAACAGGGAACAACGCTACTGGGTTTGAAACGAGGTGCAGAGGCTTTAGGATTCAATTCCCAAGGAGTCAAAGCGGCACCAGAGATTCTTGATCAAATTGATGATCTACCTTTGCCTGCAATTATTCACTGGCTGGGATATCACTGGGTGGTATTGTATGGGCGGCAGGGCAAGAAGTATGTGATCGCAGATCCTGCTATTGGTATCCGTTATTTGTCCCAAAAGCAACTAACCGAGGGCTGGCAGAATTACATCATGCTGTTACTGGAGGCTGACCCAGTTCGCCTCGCCGAACAGCCAAATGATCAAGTTAACAATTTAGAGCGCTTTTTACAGCGCATTTTGCCGTACCGAGGGATTGTATTACAAGCATTGCTACTCAATTTCGTTCTCGGTCTAATTACTCTTGCTTACCCGTTTCTGATCCAAATCCTTAGCGATGATGTGCTGGTACGGCAAGATACAAAGCTACTTAACGGTATAGTGATTGCCGTTGTTGTCATAAGTCTAATTGGTAGCGGACTGAGACTAGTGCAGTCAAACTTGATTGCCCACTTTGCTCAACGCCTAGAGTTGGGACTGATTCTGGAATTTACCAGGACGATATTACGCCTACCGCTAACTTATTATGAAACGCATCGCAGCGGCGAAATTATTAGCCGTCTTCGAGATATCCAACGGATTAGAAATGTTATCTCCCAGCTTTTAGTTGCTTTACCTAGCGAGTTTTTTATTGCCATTGCGTCTTTAGGTTTCTTGCTTTTTTATAGTTGGAAACTCATGCTAGTTACTGCTTTTATTGCAACTATTATGATGCTATCGACGCTACTATTACTACCTAAACTCCGCCAAGAAACTCGCACAGTCTTAGCTGAAGATGGGAAAAACCAAGCGATTTTGGTAGAAACTTTTAAGGGAGGACTAACGCTTAAAACTACTTCCGCCGCTCCGCAATTATGGGAACAACTTCAATGGCGTTCTGGTAAGGTGGGTGCTATGACTTTTCGTGCCATCCAAATTATAGTTGTTAACCGCACGTTCTCAGATATTGTCTCTAATCTTGGTAGCGTTGGCTTATTATGGCTTGCCAGCCAATTGGTATTTGCTAGAGAAATTAGTATTGGTCAACTCGTTGCTTCCTATACTCTAGCTCAAAATGTGATTCGGTTAATGACTGATTTGGTCATCATCATTAACGAATTAACCTGGATAAAAACTGCTGCTGAACGTCTGAGCGAAGTTACTGATGCGACTTCTGAAATTTCACCAGGCGATGCCATTAAACCTTTTGTTAACATCCCTGCTAGTGCTGATATAGTTTACTCTGACATCAACTTTAATTATCCTGGTCAAGTTGATTTATTAGAAGACTTCTCCCTGATAATTCCTGGGGGTATGGTCGTTGCTTTAATTGGCGAATCTGGCTGTGGTAAAAGTACATTAGCGAAATTAATTGCGGGATTGTATACTTTGCAATCTGGTAATATTCGCATCGGGAAGTATAACTTGCAAGACCTTTCTCTTGATTGTTTGCGCCAACAAGTTGTTCTGATTCCCCAAGAACCTCACTTTTGGAGTCGTTCAATTATTGCTAACTTTCGTTTAGCCGCTCCCCATGTCACTTTTGAGGAAATCGTCACCGCCTGTCAAATGGCAAAAGCGGATGAATTTATTAGTCAACTACCTGATAAATATCAAACGGTTTTAGGAGAGTTTGGCGCAAGTATTTCTGGAGGACAACGGCAACGATTAGCAATCGCCAGAGCGATTGTCACTGATCCACCAGTCCTGATTTTAGATGAATCAACTGCTAACCTCGACCCCATTAATGAATTCCGAATCCTCGACCAACTTTTGTCTCATCGGCGTGGCAAAACTACCATCCTAATTAGTCATCGCCCTAGAGTTATCATTCGTGCTGACTGGATTGTATTACTTGAGTGCGGCAAGTTGGTGCTTCAAGGCTCCCCAGATGAGCTACGTTCTAAACCAGGGACTCATTTAGACTTCTTGATGTCTTAGCTCGACTTTATCCAAAATTAATAACTCGCGGCAAGCTACGCCTCTCCACTTTTGGCACAACTTTTGGAATCTCAAAGTTTCGGCTAGAATCAGCTACCATCATACGCACACATAGAATGGCAAAATTAACTTCACTTAGAATAATAAAGACACAATTACAATACGTGTACCAAAATTAATTGCAACACAAGTAATGTTGCTTGCTCGTAGACTTGATTCTGGCGAAAATATTGAATTAGACACAGAATCAAAATTTGCCAATAATAATTTTGTGATTAAATCTAATTTTGCGGATTATGAAAATATCACAAAATCAGAATTAGAGAATCATCAAATAATTATACAATCTACACCGTCTCGTAGAGAAGGAGAGACGCTGCGCGAACGCTATCGAACGTCATTGTCAATTACGAATTATTTTGATTAAGTTTTAAAGGATTAATTTGGCTTACCCGTAATCGTAAATGCTGCCCAGTAGTAAGGATGATTATAAAGATGTTTATCTGATGCCATTTTACTATTTCTATATAGTTGTGTCGCTAAATAAGTTTGAATTCTTACTTCCTCTGGATGCAGATTATTCAAAACATCTTCATACCATTTTGTCAATTCTCCAGCAGTTAGTTCTTTCAGCCATCTTGTTGCTTCAGCTAAGGCAGTAACTGCTGATTTATTGGGCTGTAATCGTCGGTAAAACTCGATCATCACCAAAGCACTAGCCGAAGATTCTACAGTCCAGAGAGTACTCACTACATGAGGTACGCCCTGACTGACAAAACCACTGACTAAACTCACATATTCGCTGCTAATAGTGTGGTTGTTAGTACTTAAATTTTCACACGCAGAGAGGGTAATAAGGTTATAACTATCTAGATTTTGTTGGCAGATTTCATCTAGAGTAAGTCTGTCTTCACCCGCTAATGCTAATTCTGACTTTTTAGGTTCAGCTAAATTATTAGTGACGTGACCCGTAAAATGCAAGATATTGTAATTATCAGATAAGGCATTTTCGACAATGTTTTTTGTAGCTTCTACTCCCTGAATTCGTTGGATATTATTGAACATCTGACTAACAATTTCAGATTCCAGTTTGGCAAATTTAAGTGTAGGATAACTTGTACTTTCAGGATGTTCAACACTGAGCAATAACTTATTTTGCCACTGCCAAATATCCTCAGTTCTAATTGATAAACCTATTTGAGCACTCGGTAGATAGGTAACGCTGAAATTTGATTCCACATTCGGTAACTCTTCTGGTGATGGTGAAGAAAGATGGAAAAGTGTATGAATGGGCAATCTATACAAGTCGCGGTGAGGAATTAAGACTAGTTGGGTGATGCCTTCGAGTTCCTGTGCAATTGTGGAAATATTCAGAATTTTATACAGTTGCAACAGTTTCTCTTCCATCTCAACTCGCCAAGAATGCTGAATTTTACTTTCTTTGTCGTGGGCTGTGCTGCGATATTCTTGGTATTGTTGATGCCAATTTTCTAGCCAAATTTCAAATTCAATTAGGCGTTGCACTGCTTCGGGTAGAGGCAATTCATTTAGACGGATAACGTCTTCTCCTAAAGGTATTGCCCCAGCATCTTGCATGGGTGTAAACAGGAGAATCGGTGATGGTGCTTGGTCTTTGAGAATGAAAGTATGTAGAGCTACTGGACTAATATGCCAGTAAATAATTGCTGTTGTGGGATTGAATAGTTGTTGAATTGCGCCATAATAAGGCGAGTATATATGATCATTCCAACCAGAAAGCAGCCAGTTTAAACAAGCATTTTTACCTTGTTCGGCAATTTCCCAAGCTTCTACTAAATCACCGGACTCCACAGCTAAATCAACTGCCAATTGATCGAAGCCTGCAAATTTTAGAGCTAGCTGTTTTTTACTTTCGTCTGAGCGAGTTTCTTCACTCAGTAATTGTCGCAATAAATCTGTGCCACGTTGCAGCAATTCTTGAACTTGTGTGGTTTGTCCCAAACCCATCAACACTTTGCTTAGAGATTGTAAAACCTCTAGGTGCAACTGGGGAAAATATTCTAGTGTCAGGGTTAACAGCGCCTGATGGTACTCAGATGCAGCTTTGCGCCAATAATCGCGGGGATTGGTATGTTTCTTACCTTGCTCATAGTAGGTATTAGCGATCGCAAAATGCAATCTACCCCAACCTTCTGGATGGGTATCTGTCCGCAGATGCTTTAAGCCTTCTTCGTAGCTGGCTAATTTTCCTTCGTAGCCACCCTGTTGTAAGACGGGATTTGTCGCTATGAGACTACTCGACAAATTCTGCAATGCCTCAGAATCTACTAAATTACCGATCGCAGTTCCCCGACCAATCCAAGCTTCCCAATAATCTTGTTTAATTTGCAAAGCGTTGTCATAACAGGCGATCGCTTCGGCAAATTGTTCTAAATAAAACAGTGCTACTGCCTGATTATACCAAGCTAAGTGGAAGTCGGGTTTAATGGCGATCGCTTGCCGATAGGAGGCGATCGCTTCAGTGCGGCGTCCTAAATTGTCTAAAGCTATACCCCGGTTGTACCAAGCTAAGTAGAAGTCGGCTTGAACTGACAGGGCTTTATCCCAAGAGGCGATCGCTTCTGACCACCTGCCTAAATTAAACAGCACTACACCCCGGTCTATCCAAACTTCGTGGTACTCTGGGTTAATTTCTATAGCTCTGTCATAAGATATAATCGCCTCGGCAAATTGTTCGCTGACAGCAAGGGCTATGCCTCGGTGATACCAGTTTTCCTGGTCTTCTGGTTCGAGTTGCAGTGCTTGGTCATAACTAGCAATAGCTTCTGGTAGCCAACCTAATTTCAGCAGTGCCAAACCCTTGCTAGACCAAGCTTCTTGGTAATCTGACTTAATTTCTATCGCTTTGTCAAAAGAAGCGATCGCTTCTTCAAAGTATCCTAATTCTCCGAGAGTTCCACCCCGGTTGTACCAAGCTTTGTAGTAGTCAGGTTTCAGTTCTGTGGCTGTTTCATAAGAGGCGATCGCTTCATCAAAACGTTCTAAATGGAACAGCGTTAAGCCTCGATTAAACCAATATTCTGCGAATTCGGGTTGCAGTTCAATGGCTTGGTCATAAGATGCGATCGCACCTAACAAATCACCTGTTTTCGCTTGGCTTAGACCTTGGTAAAACCACCCTTGAGCGTGGATAATCGGATTATCGCTATGTCGCTCAATAATACCAGGGGAATTACTGCTTTGAACTGCCAAATCCGAAGCAAGTTGCTGGACTAAATTGGTACTTTGATCCAACCTCACCCACAACTCATCTAAAGTATTAGCCACATTTGGCTCTAAATTCGTCAAAGTGTTATCCCAGGTTTCCACCGAGTCAGACGTTGCTAATTCAGTCCTTTGTCTAGTGGAAAGGAGATTTGCTGGTGTTGTAATTTGAACAACAACTTCTTCTTCGTCGAACCTAAGTTGGGTTAACAAGCTGATTGAATCTTCCGGTGCAGGCAGAGGAATATTTTCTAGTATTGTGGTTTGGGCGTCTTCCCTTTCATATTCCCATACCAGTTCCTCTAAGTTTTCGGGCAATCTTTCTTCAAAAGAGGCATTTTGGGGCGCTGATATTATTGGTTCAACATCTGGCTCATCATACTCCCATAATTGCTCGCCTAAGCTACGGATTAGCTCTTGTCCAGGAGAAGTTGGGAGAATTTTTTCATCGGTTGTAGTTTCTACCACATCTGGCTCATCATACTCCCATAATTGCTCGCCTAAATCGCGGATCAGTTCTTGCCCTGGAGTAGTTTCTATTACATCTGGCTCATCATACTCCCATAACTGTTCGCCCAAATCGCGGATCAGTTCTTGCCCTGGAGTAATTTCTCCGTCATCTTGTGCCTGATTGTCCTGATATTCTATCTCTGTAGGTAAGTTTTGCATTAGCCGAATGCCAATGTCATAAGCAACTTCTCCAATTCTGCCAACACCAAGTTCCCCCAATTGCACCATCTGTGTTGCTAAAAGAGGATTTGGTGTAGGTGAAGCTAGCAAGCTTTCACCAAACATCACCAACCAGTCTATCCAACGTTCAGCCGGAATGCGATTTTCGATCCGTTGCAGAAACCTCAATGCCCACTGTCGTCCTCGTGCTTGATGCACGCCTTCTAACAATTGGATAAACAATTGTTCTAGATCGGCATTGGTTAGTTCTGGTAGTACCCCCACCAGATTGCGTCCTCTCGTACGCTTGAGAGAACTATTCTGTTTACTTGCAATGAGGCGCTTTAAAAACCTTTTAAGCGACTGCGATATCCGCCTGAGCATCTGCCACACTCTTGGATTTTATTTTTCTAGATTGTAGCCATCGTTGTGTTATAAAAATCATCAATTACGTAAAAATCCATTAGATTCAGACAGCGCTTGCGTAGCAGGTTAGCAAAAAATATACAAATCTTCAAGAGCATAGCATTACAACGTAACAATTCCCAGATTTAACTCTTGAATTTGACTCTTGGCAAGCAGTTAATTTTCAGTTTGCTCTGTAGTCGATTGACCAGCAGGATATAACTGACTAATTAATGCCTGGACAAGCACTTCTGGATCGTCTGTTTCAACGGCAAGCTGTTGAGCAATCTGCTGACGTAAATTTTCATCCTCCTGCAACATCACAAATAACTGTTCTAGGGTGACAGTTTGATATTCTCCCTCTGGGGGGTTCTCTGGTGCATCTGCTAACTCTGATACTGGGGCAGCTACCTCAGAAGTCAAAGGAGTGCTAAAAGCATCTGGCCCTTCATATTCCCAAACTGGTTCGCCTTCATTGCGTGACAACAACTGCATCCCGATATTATAGGCAACATCTCCAATTTCTCCGATGCCCAATTCACCCAGTTGCACTAACCGTGCAGCCATTTCATTATTGGGTGTAGGAGATGCGAGCAATCTGTCGCCAAAGCGCCCTAACCACTCAACCCAATCTTGAGTTGTGATGCGATGTTCGATATTATGCAGCCACTTCTGGGCCCATGCTTCCCCTCGTGCTTGATGTACTCCCTGCAACAGTTCGTTGAAGAGAAATTCCAGATCTGTATCGCTTAAGGGTGGTGCTGGTTCTTTTTCCACATTCCCCCGAGATTTTGAGGTAGTCTGTTTTCCACCAAACAAGCCCCCAAAAAGCTTTTTGAGCCATTGAAATAGCCGCTTGAGCATCTGCTGCACCATCGAATATTGCTTATCTATAAAATTGTAGCGATCGCACTGGACTATAGCGTTAGTTCAGTCAATAAAACGTATAGTCATTGGGCATTGGTCATTTGTCATTGGTCATTTGTCATTGGTTATTCTTCCCCTGCTCCCTGCTCTCCACTTCTGAATCAGAACAAATGTACTAAATGATATGCTATAATTCCCATACATTGATGTTGAAATCATCTCTGGTTGCTTGCTTTGCTGAGTGCCAAAATTTACGGCATCAGTTGAGTCTGGCGCTGTGGCAACATCGATAAATAAAGCCAGGTACGAGAGTTTAAAATAATTGAATCCTAAACTCGACTCGGTGCTAGTAATTAACTTTGAAAGGCATTGAAGTCTATATTTCCATGTCTTACGAACCCCTGCACCACAAATATCGTCCCAAAAGTTTTGCTCAACTGGTGGGTCAAGAGGCGATCGCCACCACCCTCACGAACGCGATCGGCACATCCAAAATCGCCCCTGCCTACTTATTTACTGGGCCCAGAGGTACGGGGAAAACTTCTAGTGCCCGAATTTTGGCTAAATCCCTTAATTGTCTCAAAGGTGACAAGCCCACGGCTGAACCTTGTGGTGTGTGTGAAGTTTGTCAGGGGATCGCTAAGGGCTACGCTCTAGATGTAATTGAAATCGACGCAGCGAGTAATACTGGTGTCGATAATATCCGCGAGTTGATTGAAAAAGCCCAGTTTGCTCCTGTGCAGTGTCGCTACAAGGTTTATGTAATCGATGAATGCCTAACTGGAGATTCTCTGGTTTTGACTGATGAGGGATTTCAAAGAATTGATGATCCCCAAATTAAAGACAAGAAGGTTCTAAGTTACAACGACTCATCTCTTAAGTGGGAATTCAAGAAAGTTGTCAGGTGGTTAGACCAAGGAGAACGGCAAACCGTGGTTATCAAGACAACTAACCGAGAAATTAGATGTACGGGTAATCATTTAGTTAGGACAAACCAGGGATGGCTACCAGCAAAGGACGTAAAAGAAGGAGTGAAGATACTATCCCCTGTGAATGTGGATGCGGCATCCTCATTTACAAATTTGGTATCGATGGACGCACCCGGAGATTTGCTAGCGGACACCAGTTTAAAGGTAATACATCAGGGCAAAAATCATACGACCTGGAATCCATCCTTAAACAAGCCGAATTACTCCGACCTTTCTGTGCTTGCGGGTGTGGAGAAAAGCTGGATATCCCAACCTTTTTACAAAAAAAGGGCCGAGGAATTATCAGTATCCAGTCTCGCTGGGAAAAACATCCATATAAAAAAGGACACGGAATTTGGGAACTTAGAACAGAAAAGTTCCTTGCAGATGCGGCAGTTATACAACCAAATGCACTTGGGCTTATCTACGGAACCTTACTTGGAGATTGCTCTATCAGTTATCCCAATAAATACAGTAGATTCCCCAGATTGTGTTAGACACACTCAGAAAAACAGCGAGAATGGTTGGAATACAAAGCCTATCGCCTTGAAGAATTACGTCCAAAATTGCGAATTACAGCTAACAAAGGATACGGAAACATATCAGTTACCTGTAACACCGCTTGTCATCCCCAACTCAAAGATGTCTTGGAAATCGTTAAACCGAATAGGGATAAAAAACTCGTTTCTATGGACTGGCTTAATCGAATTACCCCAGAAGGACTTGCTTGGTGGTACATGGATGATGGCTCACTCAGTCTCAGTCCACAAGGAAGTCCACAAATTCAATTGCATACAGAAGGATTCTCTGGCGCAGAAAATCAACTCATCGCCAGTTGGCTTACAGCAATGGGATATTCAGCCGCAACAAAGTTTTATACCAGAAGTAGTACAGGCAAAACATACCACTACATTCAGATGGGCGCAAGCACCAGTAGAAAATGGCTGGCAGACCTTAAACAATATTCCATCCCCTCAATGGATTACAAGTTTGGAGACAGTCGAATCTGTTCACCTCGCTGGGGTTGAGCGAGTTTATGACATTGAAGTAGCAGATAATCATAACTTTGTGGCAAACGGGCTTTTGGTGCATAATTGCCACATGCTCAGTACCCAAGCATTCAATGCGCTACTTAAGACACTAGAAGAACCACCGAGACACGTGGTTTTTGTGTTGGCAACAACAGACCCGCAACGGGTGTTACCAACGATTATTTCGCGCTGTCAAAGGTTTGATTTTAGACGCATTCAGTTAGAGGCGATGGTGAAGCATTTAAGTGCGATCGCATCTTATGAAAACATTCATATTTCACCCGATGCTGTCACCTTGGTAGCCCAACTTGCTCAGGGAGGGTTGCGGGATGCCGAAAGTCTACTCGACCAATTGGGCTTGTTAGCGGGTGAAGTGACACCAGAGCGAGTTTGGGATTTGGTGGGGACGGTAAGCGAACAGGACTTGTTAGCGCTTTTAAATGCGATCGCTCAAGATAAACCGGAAGCAGTTCTAGACTGTACTCACCACATTCTAGATCGTGGTCGAGAACCTCTAACTATTCTGCAAAACCTCGCCGCTTTTTACCGCGATTTACTGATTGCGAAAACAGCACCCAACCGCCACGATTTGGTTGCTTGTACTCAGCAAACCTGGACAGCGCTAGTTGAATTTGCTCAATACTTCGATATGAGCGTGATTTTGGCAGGACAAAAACATTTGCGAGAAGCTGAAGTGCAAATTAAAAATACCACCCAGCCGCGTTTGTGGTTGGAGGTAACATTACTAGGACTGTTACCCAGTGCGACGAATATTCAGCCACAAGCCCCAAGTGTCGCGCCGCGAGTTAATACACCTGCTGTATCTCCAAGCTATCCTCCAGCAGTTGCCCAAAATCACCCAGTCTCTTCTGTACCTCTGGCTGAACCGAAAACAAATAATAATTCTGCATCTGCCAATCATCAAGCGGCTGCCCAAAATCAGTCCGTCACTTCATCTTCCCCTGTTGAACAGCAAACAAATCACAATTCTGTTGCTAACTCAGTTTCACCACCAACCTCAGAACCTGTATCTGTGCGCGCGTCACCTGCGAAAATTGAACCAGTAACTTCAGAAGTTGTTGGCGAAGCAGAATATGACTTAACTCAGATTTGGCAACAAGTGCTTGCCAACCTCCAGCCAAAATCAAGGCAAGAAATGCTGCGTCAAATGAGCCAACTCATAGAGTTCGACGGTGTTGTGGCTCGAATTGCGATTAAACAGGCATGGTATGACAAAGGGAAATCTTATCTACCGATGATTACGGCAGCTTTCCAGCAGACTTTCCAGCGTGAAATTCAGATAAATATAGAAAAAGGAACTTCTTCAAACTCTACCTCAGCTAAAAAAAATCCTCCCCCAAAAGACTCTATTCGCCCTCAGCAATCACCCACACCTAGCTACAACCAGCAAATGTCGCCTCCAGCCCCGACACCACAGCCAGCTAATCCACCACCAGCACCACAAAAAAGCGAGTTGGCAGCAAGAAATGGCAATGGTGTAAATGGAAACGGGGTAAATGGCAATAATCTAAATGGAAATGGTGTAAATGGAAACGGGATGCAAACTTTGCCTCCACCCCCAAAACAAACACCCGCACCGGATTGGGAACCTGACGAAGTAGCGATCGCAGCTCAACGTCTTGCAGAATTTTTCAACGGACAAATTATCCGCTTTGCAGATGATTTCCCAGAATTCTCCGATTCCATAACTACACCAGAATGGGTAGAAGAATCAGAAGTTGATGATGAATAATGCTCTTATGTTGAATTAAAAACTAGGAAAGGAATAAAACTTATTTGATGCGGAAAAACAATAAAAGCTGATATTACTAATTATATCTTACTCATGATTTTAGTTTCAATAAAATACTACAAAACTATATCCAACTTGGATTTTGAGTTTTACTATTAGTTAAGTTTATTTTGTTTAATTCGTTAGTTGTTTGTTTGTACCATAAAATATGCGGTAGAACCGATTCACATCTGGTTCAAAACTTTTTAGGCGAGATCAACCTTGGTTTGTCTCAAGAGCAGTGGAAAATTCATTGCGAACGCTAAAGCCCCTAATTGCCCATCACAAAATCCAATTGAGGATATTTGGTTACAAGCTAAAACCTGGGTGCGGCGTTTCTGTGCTTTGATTCCTTCGTTCTCTCATCTCAAATGGATGTTTGAGTGGTTTCTCCGACACACTACCTTTGATTTTGCCATCTAATACTCTTGTAGAGAGACGCGATATATTGCGTCTCTACCCTTACTTTCTACTCATGAAATAAATCCAAGTCTGTGACAGCACCAACACTGCTAGAGGAAACTAACTTAGCATATTTTGCTAAGATGCCTTTTGTATAACGGGGTGGACGGGGTTGCCATTTGGCGCGGCGACTGGCTAATTCTGCATCGTCTATGTTTATTTGTAACAAGCGAGAATTAGCATCAATAGTGATGCTATCACCTTCTTCCACCAGAGCGATCGCACCACCAACGGCGGCTTCGGGAGCAACATGTCCGACTACCATCCCGTAAGTACCGCCGGAAAAGCGTCCATCAGTAATTAACCCGACTGCATCACCTAAACCCGCACCAATAATTGCTGAGGTGGGTGCTAGCATTTCCCGCATCCCAGGGCCGCCAATAGGGCCTTCGTAGCGGACGATAATTACATCACCGGCTTTAATCTTACCTGCAAGGATGGCATCTAAGCATTCTTCCTCAGAATCAAAAACCCGTGCAGAACCGGTAATGCCGGGATTTTTCACCCCGGTAATTTTTGCTACCGCCCCCTCTGTTGCCAGATTCCCTTTCAGGATGGCTAAGTGACCTTGAGCATACATCGGGTGATTCCAAGGACGAATCACATCTTGATTGGTGGGTGGTTCATCGGGGACATCTGCTAAAATTTCAGCGATGGTTTTACCTGTGATGGTGATACAGTCGCCGTGAAGTAATCCATGTACCAATAGCATTTTCATCACTTGGGGAATACCACCAGCTTGATGTAAGTCTGTAGCGACATATCTACCACTGGGTTTTAAATCACATAAAACAGGGACACGACCACGAATAGTTTCAAAATCATCTAGATTAAGTTCTACACCAGCCGCATGAGCGATCGCCAGAAAATGTAACACGGCGTTAGTTGAACCACCCACAGCCATAATTACAGAAATAGCATTTTCTATAGATTTGCGCGTGATAATTTGCCGGGGTAAAAGTTGATTGCGAATTGCTTCTACTAATACCTTGGCTGATTCTTCAGTGCTATCGGCTTTTTCGACATCTTCTGCCGCCATTGTGGAAGAATAGGGTAAACTCATGCCCATCGCTTCAAAGGCTGAAGACATAGTATTGGCTGTATACATCCCACCGCAAGAACCAGCGCCAGGACAAGCGCGGCGTTCTACTTCCATCAGTTCGGTGTCGTCAATTTTACCAGCACTGTATTCACCCACAGCCTCAAAGGAACTCACAACAGTCAAGTCGCGGTCCTCATAGTATCCGGGTTTAATTGTCCCACCGTAAACAAAGATAGCCGGGATATTCATCCTTGCTATTGCAATCATCGCCCCTGGCATATTTTTATCACAGCCACCGATGGCAATCACGCCATCCATACTTTGACCATTACAGACGGTTTCAATGGAGTCAGCAATCACTTCTCGTGACACTAGGGAATACTTCATCCCCTCAGTTCCCATAGAAATCCCATCACTAATAGTAATTGTGCCGAACATTTGCGGCATTGCCCCGGCTAGTTTAATTCCCGCTTCAGCTCTGAGTGCTAGTTGATTAATCCCCATGTTACAGGGAGTGATGGTGCTGTAGGCATTAGCCACACCCACAATTGCTTTCTTAAAGTCTTCATCTTGAAAACCTACTGCACGCAGCATAGCCCGATTTGGCGATCGCTGCACCCCTTGTGTGACAACTTTACTTCTGAAATTCTCTGACGTTGTTTTTTCACTCATTGCTCTGGCCTCAATCAAATCTCTGTAGGAGTATGATATATAGCCTTTTTTCAGATGTCCAATATATATTTATTGAAAATTGATATTTATAAAGTTTCAAAAATATGGGACTGTAGCTGAGGAATTATACCAATTCGCAATTTGCAATGACGCTCTCTACGAGACGCTAAAAGCGAACGCGGACTCGCTAACGCTGCACTAACGCAATTCGCAATTAAGAAACTTAGATGCTGCAAGTCTTTCGTGATTTGCATCTGTTGCCTGATTTTGGAGAATTGGTATTACATTTCAGCAGGACTTACACAAACGTATAATTTTATTCAGCAGTAAATCGAATGGCTCTCTGCGTTAATATTACTCACCCGCAGAAATTATCAACCCTCAACTCGCGCCACACATCAGACGGTTGCCAGCCAGAGTTACCAACGGAGCGCAAAGGGCGATAGTGTTCCCAGATGTAGTCCGATTCAGATGCTTCGATGTACGCAGGTGGATTTGGTTCAACCACCGATTCAGGAATATCTTGACTCTCAGGCGTTTCAATGTGTTCAGTCGATGGTGGAGTTACTTCTGTTTTCTTGCGAATTGGATTAGAGGTTTTTTTGATAAGTCGTTGCATATTCATAGTCATCATTTGGCTTTCCACAAAGTAGGATATCCCAGAATACAGTAAGTTATCAGAAAATCCGAAATATTTTGTCGAAAAATTTCATCAAAAATTCCACACTAAAAGGTAATCGTTCGCAGAATCTGCCTGGAAAGTGCTGTTAGCGGTAGCGGGGCGTTGAGCCAATACTGAGTAAAAATCCCAGTCCCTAGAATATTTTCATGCAAGGCTTTTGAAACTCGTTTCATCAGGACTTGCTTGAACGATCAAAAGTAGTCAAAGATAGATTTATATTTAATTTAAACAGATGCAAAACCAGTAAACTGTCTCACATGAGGTGATCTAAAACCTAAAACAATATCTGTTTTTGGTACTCCTAACTCTACTAATTCATTAGCAACTCCTTCCTCTGTCAAATCCCTTTGAATCCAAATTTTTCCATCCTTAATATCAACATGAATCACTGAACCATAAGTCCGTTTTTCACCTTCCCAACCTAGATGAACTACTAAATAGCTATTTCGTTCACAATCAAAAATTAACTTTTTTTCTGTTTCTTGAGATAAATGATTTTCTATATGTCTTCCTAATACAGTTTTGACTAATTCAGGATAATTCATTCCTTCCATAAAACAATCTCCTGTTTAAGACTTTCAAATATCAGTAATTTTAATTTATGTTCAGCAATTATTTCTTGAATAAACGAAATCATAAAAAAATCTGTATATATTTCATAACTAATTGCTAGATATAAAATACGTTCAGATTGTTGTTTTCTTAAAATAGAACGGTAATTAAGTGTTTGTCCTAAAGCTGTATGAAATTCACTTATCGTTGATTTACCCAAAAAAGATTTTATTTCAACTGCTATTTTTTGTCCTTCTTTTTCTGCTGCTAAAAGTCTTTCTGCACCTAAATCAATCCGAAATTCAAGACCATCTATTGTAAATGATAAAGGATCATCAGTAATTAACCAATTATCTTTTTCTAAAGCTAAACGAACTGCATTGTGAAAGAAATCCTTCGCTGACATAGAAAGTTAAAATAATATTTTCTTATCATATCCTCTTTATGCGTTTCTGCATGAGAAACAAAAAAAGGGATAAGCAAAACGCCTATCCCCTAAAAAATCAACTAATCAATGTATCAAGTTCCTGAAGTCCAAGAATTGATGTACTCAATTTGATCGGGTGTTAGGCTATCAATCGTAATTCCAATAGCCTCCAACTTGAGTCGAGCAATTTCTTGATCAACTTCAACAGGAATTGAGTGCAAACCAGGTTGCAACTTACCCTTATTCTTCACTAAGTATTCAACAGCTAAAGCTTGGTTCGCAAAACTCATATCCATCACTGCACTGGGGTGTCCTTCAGCCGCAGCCAGGTTAATCAAGCGTCCTTGTCCAAGAACGACAACTGATTTACCATTTTTCAACTTATATTCTTCGGTGAAAGGACGAACTTCTTTGATTTCCTTAGCTTGTGCAGCCAAGTATTTCAAATCAAGTTCCAAGTCAAAGTGACCGGAGTTACAAACTATCGCACCATCTTTCATGACATCGAAGTGTTCACCACGAACGACATGCTTGTTACCAGTCACAGTGACAAAAATATCACCTTGGGGTGCAGCTTCTGCCATTGGCAGGACGCGGAAGCCATCCATTACGGCTTCAATTGCCTTAATGGGGTCGATTTCGGTGACGATGACGTTAGCACCCATCCCACGGGCGCGGAGGGCTGTACCTTTACCACACCAGCCATAACCGACAACAACAACGTTTTTACCAGCCAACAAAATATTTGTGGCGCGGATAATGCCATCTAGGGTTGATTGCCCAGTACCATAGCGATTATCAAAGAAGTGCTTGGTGTCGGCGTCGTTAACGTTGACTGCGGGGAAGGTGAGAACGCCTTCTCTAAACATGGCGCGTAACCGCACAATACCAGTGGTGGTTTCTTCGGTGCTACCAATCAAATCAGCAATTTGGTGTTGGCGTTCTTGTACCAAAGTTGCAACTACATCGCTACCGTCATCAACGATAATGTTGGGGCGATGATCTAAAGCTATTTGGACGTGGCGGCTATAAGTTGCGTTATCTTCGCCTTTTTGGGCAAAAACGGGAATTTCATGATCGACGACGAGGCTAGCAGCTACGTCATCTTGCGTTGATAAGGGATTGCTAGCAATTAGCACTGCATCTGCACCACCGGCTTTGAGAGCGATGGCCAAATGTGCTGTTTCTGTTGTAATGTGGGCGCAAGCCACAAGGCGTAACCCAGCAAAGGGTTTTTCTTGAGCAAAGCGATCGCGGATTTGCCGTAAAACTGGCATTTCGCGTCCAGCCCATTCAATGCGCTGTCTTCCCAAGGCAGCTAGGCCGAGGTCTTTAACCTCGTGCTTTAATCGGGGAGAAGTTGCGGTCATCAAAAGTTACCTCAAAAAATAAAAAAAGCTACGTAAAATTTACGCACTCTACTAGGTTATTCTACTACTGGCGATTTTTGCTTGAAAGAAAGCAAATCACTAGCCAATAATCCTCAAAACTAGCTTGACGTTTGATCGCCAGAATGTCAACTTCCTGCCCAGCTTCTTCCTTTTTGTTTTATCTTTGGTGAGAGGTAAGACTCCAATCAGTTTTATTTGCTGATTTTAAGTACCTTGTCATCGCTCTAAAGATAGATGATAAACAAAAAAACATCAAAATTTCATCGTCTAAAGGGAAAACCCCAACTTTAGATAGGTACATCTACCCAAAGTTATTACGGAGGATAGTTATAGAAGTAGTCACCAGTAGATTTAATTTAAGGAGGTGTTTGAGTGCGCTTTCAATTTTTGGCGATCGCTAGTTCAATGGCCATAGGCGTTGTGTCTGTGCCAAAAGCCACAGCCCAGATTCCTTTTTTACCGCAACTGCAAGCTCCCAGCAGTGTGAGTAATGATTCGGATAACAGAGTTGTTTCGGGCTGGATTTATTTAGATGGTCGTCGGTTATTTCAAATAGCAGCAACAAGAACTAATTTTCCTGAGCGTTCAGAAGATATTCAAAATAAATTGCAGAAAATTGGTCAAAATTACTTTCAATCACCAGCAAAAACACCAGTCAAGGTAGAAGTTCGCCAAGTCAACGAATTACCAGTAATTTATGTCAACGGTCAATATCTGATGACCGTTACTTCTGAAGATGCTGCACTGCGACAGGTAGATGTATCGACATCGGCAAATCAAGTTAAAGAATCGTTAGAAGAAGACTTGCAACAAGCAAAGCAAGAAAGACAAACTCCATCTCTAATCGACCAAGGTAAAATTGCTGCTGGTATCGGAGTGACGATGGTGATTATCAGTTTGGGGCTATATGGCTGGCAGCGCCGTTCCCAAAAGGATTTAAAACACTCCATTGCTTCCCAAACCGAAAAGGAACTCTTCAACTACCCAAAACCAGCAGATCAAGTAATTACAACACAACTAAATCAACGGCAACAGCAACATCTCCAAGAAGCCAAAAGACAATTATTTCAGCTCGGTCAAGCCGGAATTTGGGGAGGTGGAAGCTTCTTTATTTTGGGTCTATTTCCCTATACACGAGGTTTTCAGGTAGCACTTCTCACAGCCGCCCAATTTCCTTTGCGATTAGGTGTTGTATGCATAGCAACCTATGTAGCAATTCGTTTGACCTACGCTCTAATTGACCGCTTCGCCTCCACTTTGATTAGCAGTCGTGCTTTCCTCACCCCAGAAAGTTCTGAACGGTTGCAACTGCGAGTTTCCACATTTTCTGGTGTAACTAAAAGTATCACTACTGTTATCTGGGTAGGAGTAGGTTTCTTGATAGCGCTAGTATCCTTGGGGATAGATATCGTTCCCTTGCTAGCGGGTGCCAGTTTAGTTGGTGTTGCGGTGTCTCTAGCTTCGCAAAACTTAATTAAAGATGCGATTAACGGTTTCTTGATCATTTTAGAAGACCAGTACGCTTTAGGCGATGTGATTAATGTGGGAAACGTCGGAGGCTTAGTAGAAAATCTAAATCTGCGGATGACCCAACTGCGGGATTCAGAAGGGCGCTTGATCACGATTCCCAATAGTGAAATTAAAGTTGTTGCCAATCTTTCTAGTCGTTGGTCACGAGCCGATTTAACGATTCCCATCGCCTACCAAGCCGATACAGAAGAGGCTTTGAAGTTGATTGCAACTATTGCCGAGCGGATGAATCAAGAAATGCAATGGCAGAGTCAAATTTTGGAACCGCCGCAAGTTTTGGGAATAGATCAATTTGGCGATCGCGGTTTGATTATTCGTGTCTGGATTAAAACACAGCCCCTCAAACAATGGGATGTCGCACGGGAATTTCGCCGCCGCCTGAAAGTTGCCCTAGACGAAGCGGGAATTTCCATTTCTGTGCCTCAACAAGCAATTTGGGTCAATGACGATCAATCGTTAAATTTTCCGAGTAATGGCAAAACTAATTAGAAATTTAGATTCATTACCGCATTTTTCACTTGATTAGACCAAATTCTGACTTCTCCTAGTAAGGGAGCAGGGGGAGATGAGGGAGATGAGGGAGATGAGGGAGCAGGGGGAGCAGGGGAAGCAGGGGAAGCAGGGGAAGCAGGGCGAGTAGGGGGGAAGTTGCAGTAAGTTTTTCCCCTCTGCGCCTCTGCCTCTTGTACCCAATCCCCAATCCCTAATCTTGCGCGATCGCCAACATTAAACCTTAATAAATCCTTATATTAATAAAAAGCTACTACGTTCCTAACCAGTCTTAAACTTTTCCTTTATTCCTTGATTTATGTTTGTCAATACCTTCATCAGACGTCCAGTCTTGACGACGGTCTGTACGTTCATCATTTTGCTGCTGGGAAGCATCTGTATTCCGATCCTTCCCATTTCTCAGCTACCAGACCTCGCTCCGGTGCAAATCACTGTTAGCTCTAACAATATTGGTGCGGATGCTCAAACAACAGAAAGCACTGTCACCAACATTATTGAGCGACAAATTAATGGTGTTAAAGATGTATCCTATATATCTTCTAATACAGGTAATGATGGTTCCAGCAATATAACTGTCTCTTTCCCAACTAATGTCAATAGTGATATTGCTCAAGTAAACGTTCAAAATAAACAAGCACTTGCTGAACCTCAACTGCCAGATGTTGTTCAACGAACAGGTGTCACTGTTGAAACGGCATCGAGCAGTCTGCTTCTCGTCTATGGGTTTTACTCAGAAAATAATGAGTATGACAACATTTTTATCAGTAACTATGTTGACCTGTATATTTTCGATCAGATCAAACGGCTTCCTGGTGTAGGAAAAGCCGCGATTTTTGGGGAGCGCAAATATGCTATGCGTCTCTGGCTCGATCCCAACAAGCTTGCCCAACATCAACTAACTCCTCAAGATGTGACAACTGCCCTGCAAGAACAAAATATTCAGGTGGGCGCAGGGGCAATTGGTAAGGAACCAGCACCAGATAATCAAAGCTTTGAATTTGCTTTACGGGCAACCAGTCGATTTAAAGATGCGGCTGAATTTGAGGACATGGTGCTGAAGGTAAGTCAAGGTGGCATTAATAGCACGACTAATAGCACGACTAATGGCACGACTAATGGCACGACTAATGGCACGACTAATAGCACTCTAGTTAAGGTCAGAGATATCGGTCGAGTTGAACTGGGAGCAGAGAGCTATCTTGCCGATGCCAAATTCACTATCCCAGGAAATGCTCCCAAGGCAGCCGTGGGTTTGGGTATATATCAACTTCCGGGTAGTAATGCCCTACAAGTTGCTCATGCTGTTGAAGACCAGATCAAAACACTAGAGAAGAATTTTCCACCTGGACTAAAAGCACAGTTGGCATTTGATACCACTCCATTTGTAGAAATTTCTTTAGAAGAAGTTCTGCACACTCTGGTTGAAGCGATTATCCTGGTGGTCTTGGTAATTTTTGTCTTTTTGCAAGACTGGCGTACCACGATCATTCCCACTGTTGCGATCCCCGTTTCCCTGATTGGGACGTGTGCGGCTCTATTGGTTTTAGGATTTCAGATTAATACACTGACTTTATTTGGTTTCGTTTTAGCGATCGGTATCGTTGTTGATGATGCCATTATTGTGGTGGAGGCAGTTGCAGTCAAACTAGAGCAGGGCATGAGGCCCTTTGAGGCAGCTGTCGAAGCCATGAAAGAGTTAACTGGAGCCATCATTGCCACTTCACTTGTACTCATGGCAGTATTCATTCCAGTTGCATTCATTCCAGGCACTACTGGGATTGTCTACAGACAATTTGCGTTAACCGTTGCTTGCTCCATTGGCATTTCGACCTTCAATGCCTTAACCTTCTCTCCGAGTATGGCAGCCATCCTCATGCGCCCGGCTCAGACTCCACGGGGCCCTTTGGGGTGGTTTTTTACGCAGTTTAATCGGGGATTTGGCTGGTTCACACGCCGATATGTCAGGTTTGTTAGCTACCTTACCCATGTCAAGCCGATTGTAATTGGGGTTTTCATTACTGGTTTACTAGCAACAGTTTTGATGTACAGAGCAGTGCCTACCGGATTTATTCCAGAGGAAGACCAGGGTTACTTCTTTGTCATTGTTCAGGGGCCTGACGGAGTTTCTTTGAAATACACCGAATCTGTGATGAATCGGGTTGTTAAAGAAGTAACATCGGTTCCCGAAGTTAGAGCTAGTTTTATGATCAGTGGTTTTGGTTTTGATGGCAATGCTTCTAATTTAGGCATTGCCTTTGCTAACCTAAAACCTTGGAAAGAGAGAGCTAAAGAATCTGAATCTGTCTATGGAATACTTCAGAGGATGAACAAAAAGCTCTCTACAATTACAGATGCTAGAGCGATCGCTGTGAATGCTCCTCCAGTTAGAGGATTAAGTACTACGGGTGGTTTTGAGTTTATCATTCAAGACAAAACCGGAACTGCGCCGATTCAAACCCTGGTTGATACTGCTCAAAAATTCATTGGGGCGGCGAATAAAAACCCTGCTCTCCAAGGAGTCTTCACTCAGTTCACCGCAGACACTCCTCAGTTTGACATCCAAGTGAACCGCAACCAAGCCAAAGCTCTCAACGTCGAACTCAACGATATCTTTGGGACATTGCAAAGTTACTTGGGGTCGCAATATGTCAATGATTTTGTACAGGGACAGCGACAGTATCGAGTATATGTCCAAGCAGATGGGGTTTTCCGCTCTAATCCAGATGATATTGGCAAACTGTATGTTCGCTCTGCAAATGGGGCGATGATTCCATTGAGCAGTTTGGTGAAAGTTACTCCCTTTGTGGGGCCAAAAACCATCTCCCATTACAACTTGTACAGGTCAATCAAAGTACAAGGCGCTCCGGCTCCCGGTGCTAGTTCTGGACAGGCGATTAAAGCGATGGAGCAACTAGCAGCAGAGGTTTTACCTCAAGGGTTTGGTTATGAATGGACAGGGACTTATCTCCAGGAAAAGACATCTGGGGGATCTACAGGCTTGATTTTTGCTTTAGCGATCGTGATTGTCTTTCTGGTGCTATCGGCTCAGTATGAAAGCTACATTGACCCGATTATTATTTTGCTGACAGTTCCCTTGGCAGTTTTGGGAGCAATGACGGCGATATGGCTACGTTCCAATATTTTCATGGCAAGTAGCCTTTTCCCAAAAGTGGTGGATGATATCTATTGCCAGGTAGGTTTGGTGACTTTGATTGGTCTAGCTGCAAAGAACGCAATTCTAGTCGTAGAATTTGCCAATCAGCTGCATGAGCAGGGCATGAGCTACACAAGGGCGGCAGTAAAAGCGGGAGAAGAACGTCTGCGACCGATCTTAATGACATCTTTTGCAGCCCTGTTAGGATTTTTACCCTTGGTAATCTCTGAAGGGGCTGGAGCCAGCAGCCGTTGGTCTTTAGGAACAGCGTTGTTTGGGGGGCTGATGCTTTCAACGTTCTTGAGTTTGTTCTTAGTGCCAATTCTGTATATTTTGGTTAAAAGTTTGGCTCAGGCTATATTACCTCGGAAGCGATCGGGAGGCTCAAACCCTCCAGATTCTCCAAATGGAGCTTCGGGAACTAGACATGAAGCTCTACCTGCTGGTTCAAGTCAGCCAGAGACACAACTCAGGTCACAGGAGGATGGGATAACCTAACTTTTGCCCTTCAGTCTCCTAGCAAAGTGCAGACTAGGGCGTGTTTTCAAAGTCTTAGATCCCCCTAACCCTCCTTAAAAAGCTACCGTGTACACACAAGTCTTTTAGAGTGGCTCCACGACTTTTAATCCCCCCAACCCCCTCTTGAAAAGCAAAGCTGTTTCATTCCCTCAAAGGCTCAAAAAAGACTTGTGTTGTGAACAAAAAGACTTGGTTATGAACGAGAAGACTTGTGTGTACACCGTAGCCTTAAAAAGGGGGGCTAAGAGTCTCTTAAAGTCCCCCCTTTTTAAGGGGGATTTAGGGGGATCTAAAAAGTTAGGGGGCTAAACCAGTAGTTTGAAAACACGCCCTAACCCTTTTTAACAAAAAGAGGCAGGCGGGCAGAGGGGTAGGGTGCAGGGGGAAAAGACCTCTTCCTGCTGCCGTGAATCAGAGCGGAACATGTTCTTACGTCCCCCATTTCTGATAAGTGGTTCTCGTACCCTACAAGAAGCTAGCGCAACAGGTAGGGTTGAATCCCTTTTCTGTTATGTTCCCCCTGCTCCCTGCCCCCTGCCTCCTGCCTCTTCGTTGAACTATGCAGCCTAAAAGCGTATCAACTTATCCACAACATCCTCTAACTCTGATACCATTTTCTGTAATTTCCTGCTTGCTAAAAAAATTAGTCGAATAGAAATTAACTACTTAGATAAGGAAGAGTGAAATGGGACTTAGCGACGGACTTTTGAACCCGACCAAAAAGACTATGGTCATAGAGGACTGTTGCAACATGATCGAAGGGCAGCTTGCATCCAAGTCAGGTATGAGTGGTATCGCTTTGAAAACTGCCTTTGCTGCTTTGAAAGGGGTTAAGCCAGGATACATTCCCTATGTCGTTGAGCAGATATTACCGCAATGCTTGACCGCTCTCGATCCCATCTGGAGTCAAGGCGTAGAGAAAGGCGATCCAGTTGAATATCTAAGTGCGAATCGCTCTGATACAGCAGATGCACTACTGGGTGTTACTGATGCGAGAGTCAAGAACTCAAACCGCCAAATCGTGCGAGGAACTTATGAAAAACTTCGCGGTTCAGCCAAAAAGCACGTAGAAGAAGCAGTGCCAGACTTAGCCAAAGTAATCAATAATTACACTAAGGTCTGAGCCAGAGAAGCAGAGACGCGATTAATCAATCGCGTCTTTTAGATTAATCGATCGGGCTTCAAGCTTCTAGTCAAGCGAGGGTAAACCCGCCCCCTCTGCACCTCTGCCCCTCTGCGGTCTTAATGATAAGTCTTTAAACCGGACACGATATGATTCACGCAAGAAGTCTATTAGCTAATTTTCGAGCATGTATCTGCCAAGGTGGGAACCTTAACTTCTGTTTCAGCTTGTAAGTCAAAGTCATACCACTCGTTACGCCATTGCAGGCGAAACTTCAAACGCGTCCAGTTAGGTGGTAGGTTGGGACAGGCAACGGGGCCAAATTGAGTCATCCGAATGCCGCCAAACCCAAAAACTACTGCTTGCCATACTCCTCCAGCACTGGCGGCGTGAATTCCTTCGGCTGCATTCAGTCTGACATCCTCTAAGTCTACCAAGGCCGATCGCAGAAAGTGTGTATAGGCTTCGATTGGTTGATTGAGGTCGCAAGCTAAGATAGCGTTAATGGCTGGGCCTAGTGAAGAACCATAACTGTGGTCGGTGCGTTGGGTGTAATAGTCCCAGTTGGTGACGAGGGTTTGATGGTCATAACGTTCGCGCAATAAATACAAGAGCATCAATACATCTGGCTGTTTGAGAATCTGCTTTTGGCTGGTAGCTTCAATTCCCAACAAACCTTGCAGAGATTTGCTACGCGGTTCGTAATCAGCAAGGTTAACGTCTTCTAGCTGGAAAAAGCCTTCAAATTGCTCAATTAAACCCGTTTGAGCATCTTCATTCACAAATAGACGCTCTTGGATTTCTGCCCAATGGTGCAGACGCTCTGTGGTTAAGTTGAGTTTTTGCACCAGTTGGGCTGAGGTTTCAGGATAAGCTTGTTTGAGCCAATCCCACAGTCCCAAAGCTGACTGCAAATGCCATTGTACCATGAGATTGGTGAAGGCATTATTATCGACGCGATCGTGATTTTCATCCGGGCCAATTACATCTAGGATGTCATAACTGTGGCGCTCTTGGTTCCACTGTACCCGACTTTCCCAGAAAACAGCCGTATCAAGGATAATTTCTGCGCCATAATCGCGCATCCAGTCATCATCATTAGTAGTCTGCCAGTAATGTAAAATTGCATAAGCGATATCAGCGGTGATATGCACTTCAATGTCACCGCACCAAATGCGGATTAATTCACCGTTGGCAGCAGGAACCCAGCGCGGAGTGACTTCATCGCCAGTAGTGGCACTTTCCCAAGCAAACATCGCTCCTTGATAACCTGCTTCTTGAGCTTTGCGTCTCGCTCCTGGTAGGGTGTGGTAGCGGTAAGTGAGCAAGTTACGCGCTAGGGCTGGTTGAGTTAAGGTGAGGAAGGGCAGGATGAATATTTCTGTATCCCAAAAGATATGTCCGCTATAGGCAAAACCGGAGAGGGTTTTGGGAGGAATGCTCACGCGGCTGTCGTGACGTGGTGTCACCGCTAGTAATTGGAAGAGATTGTAACGGACGCTCAATTGAGCCAAGCGATCGCCTTCTATAATAATGTCACTGTCTTGCCACATTTGCTCCCATGCAGTAATGTGAGCTGCCAACAGAGTAGTATATCTCGGTTCATCAGCGAGTCTTTGTAAGGCGGCGGCAATGGGGATTTCTGTCTCTCGTGAAGTAAACAGGGTGACAATCTTTTCTACAGTTACCGTTTTTCCGGGATATAACTCTAAGGTGGTTGTCAAAATGGGAGAACTAGAAGCATTTTCGATGCTCACGAGTGTAGTCTCGTCACCATCTACCACTAACTTAGCTGCCATCCCAAGTTGAATATTTGAGTAGAGAGTTTGACTGTTTAACCAGATAATCTGCTCTATGCCACCTTGGTTTAAGGTTCGCCAATGTTTGATGCCTTGAGTATCTGGTTCGCTATCAAATCCGGCTTCGACGGTAATTTCACCCTCAAAGTCTACCGATGTGATTTGAGCGCGAATCGCCAAAACATGTTGGTCTGCTAAACTGGCGAAACGCTCGAAGTGAAAATCTAGGGTATGACCATTAGGACTACGCCACCGCACATCACGGCTAACTAAACCTAAGCGTAAATCGAGCCGACGTTCGTAGTTAAGAATCTCACCACTGTCCATACTAAAGCGATCGCGTAGCGTCTTTGTAGGAGATTCGCCTGCAACTTTTACCACCAATGGCAGCCAGTTGGGACAGTTTACCAATTCGGTATGAGCAATTGTCACATCATCATAAACACCGTGGATGAGTGTGGCTGGAAAATCTTGGGAATACCCTTCCTCAAACGTACCCCGCACTCCTAACAACCCATTACCAAGAGTGAAGACAGTTTCTTTGTGATGTAACTGCGTCGGATTAAACTCCGTTTCAATAACGTTCCAGTCAGTATTGTCAATTAATTGCTGATTTTGTTGAGAATCGTGAGTGGATACGTTGAGCATGAATGATAAAACCTATGTCTTGGGGGTGGCTGTGGGCAGGATGCAGTAAAATTAGGAGGCAATCTTTAAGTGATTAACTCCTTTGCTTTAGCGCTTAGATTAAAAGATAGTCTGAACGCCAAAAAACACGCTTCTGATAACAGTAACGCTTCAAATTTCATCTGTCTACAGTTAGATTTCTTTAAAAATGCCAGTTGTAACTCATAAATCTCAACTAGCTACGAATTGATTCAGCTTTTCATTAATTTCTTTCATATTTAGGACTTACGCAAAAATTCCTAAAAAGCTTAATTTATCGAACCGCCTTCTCTACGAGAGGCTTCCGCCAACGCGTAGCGTCTCGTAGAGAAGACGCCAAGAGCGCCGAGAATTCGTAGAGTGTGCGTAAGTCCTAATATTTACAATTAACGTAAGACGGCGATTTATCGCGTCTTTGTCTTTGTGATGGACGTTAGTCATATTTTGGCTAGTAAAATTTACAGGTGCAGTTAAGTAACGTTTTGTTCTTTTACCAGAAGTGGTATATTGGCACTTGACCCGACCGAGTACAAACTATGTATAAGCCCACAGGACAGCAAACTCGAGGTGTTGTACTCAATACTACAGAACAGGAAGGGGGAGTAGGGGGAGTGGGCAGATGAATAAAAATACTGGGCAAGGTAGTGTTTTTTCCCTGTTTAAAAGCGTACCTCTAAGTCGCATTTTGGTAGCGTTATTTCTGCTGCAAATCTTGCTAGCTGTGGGATTGACTGCATACTTATCAATCGGAAACGGGCAAAGGGCAGTCAATGAGGTAGCTAACGAATTACGTCATGAAGTTGCCAATCGAGTTGAGCAGAATTTACAAACTTACTTGGCAACTCCGCGTCAGGTACTACGCAGTAATCAAAATGTGATTAACATGGGGTTGCTGAAGATAGATAATTTGGCAACCTGGGAGTCATACTTAATAGAGCAGTTAAAGATTTTTCCAGATGCGTTGGCAATAACTGCAAGCAATGAGCAAGAATATTTAGCGGTGGAGAAGTTCAACGATCGCCAATTTTTACTCAGAAAAGCCGATAAGTCAACTGGGTACGACCTCTACACCTACATCATTGACTCTCAAGGTGAACGTACTCAATTACCAGAGGTAATCAAAAACTATGATGCGCGATCGCGTCCTGATTATCAAACAGCAGTTACCGCCAAAAAATTCAGCTTTAGTCAGATTTTTACACCCCGCACGGAACCAACACTCCTAATTAGTGCATCTCAACCCATTTATAACTCCCAAGGCGAATTACTCGAAGTCAACAGCACTCTGACTCACATATCACAAATTGGGGATTTGCTGCAAAACATCAAAGTTGGCAAGTCTGGGCAAATTTTTATTATCGAGCGATCGGGGCTATTAGTTGCAAGTTCCACAAGCGAAGAACCATTCCGCTTACAAAATGGTAAACCGATTAGGTTGAAAGCTTCCCAAAGCGGGAATTCTTTGACTCAAGCAGCCGCTAAATATTTAGCAACTAAATTTAATAACTTTGACCAAATTCAACGCTTACAGCAACTAGATTTTTCCTTAGATGGCAAACGGCAATTTTTAGAAGTTAGACCGTTACAGGGCGAACCAAATATCAATTGGTTGATAATAGTGGCTGTCCCAGAAGCAGACTTTATGGGACAAATCAATCGCAACATTCAAACTACAATTATTCTCTGTTTGGGAGCATTGGGACTAGCTGCTGTATTGGGGATTGTCACCGCCCGGTGGATTACTGTGCCAATTTTGTACTTCAGCAGGGCGACAAAAGATTTAACTGATTTTACCAATGGCGAAAACTCAGTGGTGAAAGTACAAGGTATTAAAGAATTAGAGGTGCTGGGTGAATCTTTTAATGAAATGGCGCAAGATTTACGCAAAACCTTTACTGCACTGATTAGCAAAAATGAGGATTTAGAACTGCAAGTTAAGCAGCGAATTCAAGAATTACAGCAAGAGATTCAAGAACGCATTAACAGCGAACGAAAACTGGGACAGCATCATCAAGTACTCACAGAACTGGCAAATCACAAAGCAGTTTTTGAAGGAAATTTAGAAATAGCATTCAAAGCGATCGCCGAAAAAGCAGCCAATGCTTTAGAAGTAGAGCGAGTGAGTGTGTGGTTATTCAATAGCGAGCGCACCAAGCTACAATGCATAAGTCTTTATGAACGTAGCAATCAGAGACATTCGGCAGGTTTAGAACGCAACCTTGCAGATTATTTAATCTACTTTAAAGCTCTGGTAACTTCTGGTACTATTGCCGTCTCCGATACTCGCGCCGATCCACGGGTACAAGAATTATGGGATAAATTGCTCGAACCAAATAATATTGTATCTCTAATTGATACCAGTCTTTGGGTTGGGGGCGAAATGGTAGGAACAGTATTATCTGAACAGGTTGATATTCCCCGGAAATGGGAACTGAGCGAGCAAAACTTCGTGAGATCAATCGCGGAAATTGTCGCCCTAACTTTAGAAGTATGCGATCGCAAACGCGCAGAATCCGCGCTACGTGAGGCTAAAGAAATCGCCGAAGTCGCAAATCGTGCGAGAAGAACCTTTTTAGGAAACATCAACCACGATCTGAGGAATCCCTTAAGCTCCATTCTAGGAATCACAGAGGCACTCAAAGATCAAGTGTACGGCCCTGTGAGTGAAGAACAGCGCCAGTCTCTAAATATGCTCGAATCTAGCGGTAAAAATTTACTAGAATTAATTAACCAAATCCTTGACTTTACCGACACCGAATCCAGCAAGATAGAACTGCAACTAGCTGCTACTTCGATTCAAGGAATATGTGACTCCTGCTTGAGTTTTGTCAAACATTTAGCCTTCCAGAAAAATATCCGGCTGACGGCACAAATACCTGAAGAACTCGAACCCATCCAAGTCGATGAACGCCGCATTCGCCAAGTATTTATCAACTTATTGACTAACGCGATTAAGTTCACTAAAGAAGGAGGCGAAGTTTGGATTGAAGTGCAGCCAAATTCTACCAATGAATATATCTTTATCAGCGTGGTAGATACGGGTATTGGAATGCTTTCTGATGACCTTTTTAAATTATTTCAACCATTTGTGCAAGTTGAAAATGCTTCTACTCGTCGTTCTTCAGGCACGGGTTTAGGATTAGTAATGGTGCAAAAAATTGTCGAGTTGCATGGTGGCACTGTCCACGCCGAAAGTCAGTTAGGTAAAGGTAGTCGATTTACAGTCAAACTTCCTTGGAAAAAAGCAAAGGAGTGGATAGTCTAAGCTATGTGACGATAAGTATTAAACGGTAATCCAGTGCGCTGCTTCACATCAATCAATGATTTATACTCACCTCGTTGCTGCCTTTCGGTAACAATTTGTTCTGCGATCGCTCCATCCAATCCACAGGCAATCAATTCATCAGTTGAATATGTGTTTAATCGTTTCCAAGAAAAATCAACTTCTTTTTTGTAGTTGTAGCTAAAAGTAATCAGTGGTGTAATTCGATCTACCTGCTTTTCGGGAATTCCGGCTATTTCTATTAACTCTTCTACATGAGTGAAAACATATCCCTCATTCATCAATGATTCGATGTTATTTGCATAAACTATCGGTAGCCCTAAATAATTAACTAGTTCATGTTTTGAGCATTCATTAATATCTACTTTCTCACGAGTATTTGCAACTAATTTTGCTAACTCTTGTTCTTCTGGAATTGGTAAATTCTTCGGATAAGTTTTGATTAAATAATATTTTTTCAGGTAAAAAGCAACGCCAATTTGAGCCATCCAGATGGCAAATGCTAAACTATTTGCCGATAAAGCTAAAGCTAAAATAGAGATGCTAATCCCGATGAAAACCCAAGTTTTAGTCTTAGATTTATAGCCCGCATAGACAATTGCAAATCCCCCCAATGTCGGAATTAGTGATAACCACACCCAAGTAGGAGTTTGTCGAAACCAAGATTTAGATTGTGACATCATAAATCGACTGATAATTTTAATTTACAAAGATTTCAGAAGCTTTTGGCGCTTTTCTTCATACTCTTCTGCGGTAATTATCCCAGAATCAAAAAGATTTTTTAAATCAGCTAATGCACTGGTTGCATCTTTTGCAGAGACTGCTCCGCTTGTGCTTGCTAGACCTTGATTATACTTGGTATTGAATTCGGAATCTGGCATCAAAACTAGGACGAAGAACTCAACAAAGGCTATTAAAGATGGAATACAAGTCCAGAAAAACAATAAGTACAAAATACCTGCTACATTTTGTCCTAAATAAAATTTGTGAATTCCCAGCCACCCGCCAAAAAAGCAAAGTATAATTGCTGTGGATTTAGTCTTCATGGTATTTCCTTCTTTAGTTAACTCTAATAAGTATCTATTGGCATACAATACAAAGAAAGTTTTTGAGCTTTCCCGATCATTTATGTGGTTTGCTAGTGAATTTTACCGTCCAAAAATAAATAGCGAGTATACATAGCTGAGATTCCATTAAAACTAAATATCCTTTAACTATGTAGTTTAAATCTAAGTTGGAATTGAAATAAAAAATCAGAGAACCAATTGCTAGATATGGAACTAAACGCAACTGATGAAGTTTAAGTTTGAGTCTTTGGTTATTTAAGTTGCTCATCAGTAGATAAAGTTATGTTGAGCAATAATTGCTTATAAACAATCGAGCGGTTATTACAAATTTGTTTGGTTTAACAGATATTGACTCTTCTTTAAAGCCAATTTTAGTTAATTTCTATCTGTTAAACCTCACGAATTTTACCGACTTTACTTATATTTACATCAATAGAGTTACGTAAAGTTTCTGATGACTAAAGTAAAATGCACAGCATAAAAAATCACTTAAGTTTTGCCTTATTTGCTGTTTTAGACAACAGAACAATGTAAAATTTAAGCATGACAGTGATTAGCAGTTCTTGTTTTGCTTTGCATAATTCCTCTTCGTGCCTAAAAACCTGCTAAAAACAGGCTTTGCTTCAATAGTGCAGACTTAAGTCTGAGGCGCTTTTATGCAGTTGCAGCATCCTTAGTAAGTGCTTCCTCTGAAGTCGCTTTCAAGCGGGTTGCTCTGCTTTTACGGATGCGATCGCTTTTGCGAACCCCACCCGCCATCTCATATTCACGGCTATCTTTACCGTATTTAAAAGCAACTCCAATGAGCATTTTCTCAGTTAGACTGCTTAAATTTTTGTCCAATTCGTCCATCTCAGTTTTAGAAGAGTCAATCACAGCTAGAGCAGTATTATAAGCATCTATCTTGGTACGGTATTGCTCAATTAATTGTGTCATGCTTTCTAAGTTGCGCCCATCACCAAAATCCATAATCGGATCGATGGCTTTAAGTCCCGCTGTTCTTAATTCAGCTTTTTCTAGAACGCGGTATGTACGTTTTTGACGCGACATAAATGTATCCTTTTTATCTGCTTTAAAGCTAGTTTGCCTCACTAAAGCTGGATCTTAGTTCAGTAAAGTCCTCATAAATTAGTATTTAATATAACTATAAATTCAGTATTTCACGCAAAAGTCGTGAGTTTGTTAATGAAACTGGTGAGTTTGTTAATGAAACTCGTGAGTTTGTTAATGAGACTCGTGAGTTTGTTAATGAAACTCGTGATTTTGTTAATGAAACTCATGATTTTGTTAATGAAAACCATGATTTTATTAATGAAAACCATGATTTTTTTGTTGGATTTCTTGGAGTTTAGCTGTGGCATCTTCTACAAAGATTTGATAGGGAATCTCTCTAGCAAGGTCAATAGCGCGATTGAGCGCATCTACAGCCTCTTTTTGCCGTCCCAGTTTTAAGAGAATTTCAGATGTGAAGTAAATCAAATTACGACTTTGGCTATACTTGTCACCAATTTGGGTATACAGTTCTAACGCTGCTTGACAATACTCTAAACCCAAAGTTAAATTTTCTTCCAAGATGCCAATTTCCTGTAAAGTATTAGCTTCACCCAAACGATCGCCAATCTCGCGGTAGAATGCCAATGCAGTTTCGTAGCGCTCTAAGGCTTCGCTGCTGCGTTTGAGGAACTGCAAGACATCGCCGATTGCTTGTAATGTATTAGCTTCACCCAAGCGTCTCCTTTAGTAACTCTTGCTTTATTTCCGCTCCCCTTCATTCGTGTCCCTCTGACAACAGTTCCCCGATTTGTCCCTGGCTGAGGGGGAGTTGGTTGTACAGACTGTCTACCCCAAAGGTTACCAAAGATGAGTTGGAAAATATTAACTATAAAGGCTCCCAATAACGCAATGCCAATCTTTTCAACCAATCCTCTGACATTTGATGTTTTAGCAACTTCTCCAGACAACCATGCCCAAATTCCTGACAAGAGAGCAAGTTCAATTACTACAGCAATAACCAAGAACCAGCTACCCCGAAAGGTTCTTAGTGGGGGTAATTGATTAATCAGATACCCAGAAACCACACCGATAAATGCAGCTACTAAAATCTGTAAAAACTCGTTTGGCATAGCAAAATAAACTAATTCGGTTGCGATTTTGCTTCATTAAGCTGAATTTACTATACACCCTGGATACTTAACGCCATACTGAATATCTAGATTGGTATCGCTGGTAGTGAGAAAGCACCTGTTTGTTAGCAACGTCTACGATGGCTACGCTGACGCAATCTTAGCGCTTTGTGTGCTGAGTGCGTTGGCATAGCCCGCCGTAGGCATCGCTCTACTGCGACTGTTAAATATCCTTAATTTAATGCTGGCATATCTTAACGAACTTAACTGCGATCGCAAAGAAACTGAACCAGATAATTCAATTTCCAAAGCGATGCCAAAGCTATAACTTAGTTCATCACTAAAACAGCAAAAATCATTGACACGCTAAGTATATACGCAATAAAATTATCATAGTTGAACCTAACAATAGAGTTAATCAAAACATTTTTCCCAGAGAATAATAGACAAGCAATATCAAAAATAATTTGGATCAAACAAATGAACGCTAAAATTATTGCTTTCTTGGGGATTACGGCAGCCTTTGCAAGCTTAGGAAGCCAAGTCTCTGCTCAATCACCAGCATCAAACTCAACTCCTGGACAATACAGATTAACTGGTGATTCTCTAGTTGGAATCGATCAAAAAACAGCCCAAGATGACTTTAAAAGTTTTTTTGAGCAAACTAATCCAGCAAGTCTCTCCAACAATAATAGAAGAGAAAATAAAACTCCAGCCCAAATCCGCTTTAACGAATCATTATCACAGCCAGACACTTCAGTTTTCTTAACACCAGCTCAGTCAGGCAGTGACAATGATGGATTGCAAGTACAGTTAGATATAGGGAGAGAATAATCAAGTATAAAGGCTGACGCTGTAGTTTTAATTAATTTTGCATTGCCTAAAATCCTTGCTAATAGTCTGTTAAGTTTAAATTAGTAAGGTCAACAAGTTTGTAGTAAGAACTTTAGTCTTTAATTTTCTCAGCACTAAAGTGCTTACTACAAACTTTTCATTACTAGGTTACACATTAGACTTCTTGCATAAATCAAAAAAAGAACCCCACTTTTGACTCTCTCGTTCCCATGCGGAGCCTGGCGCGGATTTCTCACAAAATCTGAAAAAATGGGATCAAAAACTGCGACAATGTA
>NZ_JAVRBM010000061.1:0-57051 GCF_034531255.1 Nostoc sp. ChiQUE01b
TAGGAGTTAGGAGTTAGGAGTTAGGAGTTAGGAGTTAGGAGTTAGGAGTTAGGAGAATTTCCCCCATCTCCCTCATCTTCCTCATCTCCCCCATCTCCCTCATCTCCCCACTCCCCACTCCCCACTATTTTGGTGAGTTAAACTACTAAAGTTAAGCACTTAGCCGAAAAAGGTGACAAATTTAGCTATAGCTTGTTAATCTCAAGTGACAGCATTAGAAAATTCTGTCACTAGTTAATCATAAAAGGAATGCCACGGGGAGGGCTTTAGTGATTCATATAGACCAAAAAACCTATACAACCCAAGACGGAAACACTGTTATCGTCTTGACACCATCAGGCCGTCTGGATATCACCACTGCTTGGCAATTTCGCCTGAAGTTACAAGAGTGTATTTCCAAACTCAGTCGCCATGTAGTTGTAAATCTGGCTCAGGTAAATTTTATTGATAGTTCTGGTCTTACATCTTTGGTCGCTGGAATGCGTGATGCTGATAAAGTCAAGGGCAGTTTCCGCATCTGTAATGTACATCCAGAAGCCAAGCTCGTGTTTGAAGTGACGATGATGGATACTGTTTTTGAAATCTTTGAAACAGAAGAGGAAGCTTTAGAAGGTGTACCTCGTAGCATTGCTAGCTAAAAAAGAGTTAGAAGTTAGGAGTAAAGACGCGACGCCAGTCGCTACAACGGGGAGCCACTGCGGTCTTGGGGTTTCCCCAAGTGGAGCAAGTGGCGTGGGAACCCCCGCAACGCGCTGGCTCATTAATCGCGTCTGTACAGGAGTTAATTCAAAATTCAAAATTCATAACTCATAACTCATAACTTTATCTTATTGAATACTGATTTCGCTTGGTGTAGCGATAAGGCCCCATAATCGCCCCCCAGGTTGCTTTTCCAGTCGCGGGATCAATTCCTTTGTCGTAGCTGTGAAATTCTGTTGCTGTAGCGGCAAAACCTAAAGAAACATAGAGGCTATTGCCAAGATAAGTAAAGCTACAACGAGTCTCTGGTAGTGGGGTAGCGGTAAACTTATAGCGATCGCCAGCTAGTTTCTCTTGAGTAACTGTTAGGATACAACCTGGTAGTAAATCTAATTGTTCGGATGTCAGTGTGTTTAGTAGAGCAGGGTTATTACCTGCGCCTTTTAATGCACCTGGATCTTGAGGCATATAATATTGTACTTCCACAGTTGCGTCAGAGTCGCTGCTTTGACGCAACCGGATAATTCGTTGGCGGTAAGGTTGATCTAGGGTAATAACGTTAGCCTGTTCGGCAAATAAGGTGATGCTATCTTCTGTGAACAGATTAACTGGTCTTTGCCACAGGCACAGGTGGACATACCAAACTGGTTCTGCTATGGCTTGTTCTTGATTATCAAATTCACCAGCTAGGTACTCACCTAAAGCAATTAACTGTGGCGAGAAGTTCATAAGTATAATAAATAAATCATTAAGGATAATAATTTTTGGCTAGTTTTTGAGGAGAAAAGGTCTTATTTCCTGTAACTACCAGCTTATAAAATACTTCTGATATGTATATATTGTAAATGAAACCGTCACCCGCTAAAAGCTCAACTTGGCAAAGTAGCCTTTAAGCGAGAAAATAAAGATACGTCGCCCTTAACATTTCTTTTTTCTTTGTGAATAACGTCCGTACAGTCTCTGATACAAAGCGAACTTTCTACAATCTTCACACCCGTCCGATCAACACTATTTATCGTCGGGTAGTAGAAGAATTGATGGTGGAAATGCATCTGCTGTCAGTAAATATTGATTTTAGCTACAATCCAATTTATGCCTTGGGTGTCGTCACTACTTTTGACCGCTTCATGGAAGGCTATCAACCAGAACGGGATCAAGAATCAATTTTTAACGCCTTATGTCAGGCTATAGAACAAGATCCGCAACGCTATCGACAGGATGCGCAAAGATCGCAAACTGTAGCTAAAGGTTTGCCAGTTAAAGATTTAATTGCGTGGCTAGGCCAAACTAGTTACTTAGATCGAGATGCTGACTTGCAAGCAAACCTGCAAGCGATCGCCAACAATCCTAACTTTAAATACAACCGTTTGTTCGCAATTGGTGTATTTTCGTTATTAGAACAGTCAGATCCCGAATTAGTCAAAGACGAAAAGCAACTCACTGAGGCGCTGAAAGCGATCGCTGCTGGACTGCACCTCTCTGACGACAAACTCAACAAGGATTTGGAGCTATACCGTTCTAACCTAGACAAAATGGCGCAAGCGCTAGTGGTAATGGCAGATATCCTCTCAGCCGATCGCAAAAAACGCGAGCAACGTAAACAACAATCAACTACCCCAGTTGCTCCCCCAAGTTCCAACGAATAGTTAGGAGATGGGAGTGAGAAGTGAGGAGTGATGAGTTAGGAATTGTTAATAACTCTTAACTCCTAACTCCTAACTCCTCACTTTGAACTCCTCACTTTTGATTTTAGACGCCCAATATTTTGTAGATTAAGCTGTTAATTATAGTCAGCGTAAATGCCCCAATAACAGCACTCCAAATCCCGTAACGCAAGCGAAACCCCTCTACTAACCAAGCAGCAATACTAAAACAAACCACGGCAATCATAAATGTGAAAATGCCAGATAATAAGTCCAATGTGAGTAGATTTGGTACTGCAAAAATGAGGCTTAAAATCGGTCTGACTATTGCCGTCACGATACCAAGCACTGCGGCAGAAAGAAACGCTTTACCAGGAGTATCAATTTCAACTCCCAAAGGCAACTTACTAATTATCAACAAGCTGATAGCTGTTACAACCCAAACAATTAAAAGCGTCACGATATTCATGCCACAACCCCTGATATTAATTCGTAATTCGTAATTCGTAATTTGTAATTGGGACACACTGAAAGACGCTTGATCTAAGCGCTTTTCAATCTGTTAACCTATTTGGACATCCTTCCCCAATTTGGTATCAAATGTGGATGGTAATTGGTGATGAATTGCTCAGTCTATAGGTGGAAAAATCTTTAAAGCTCAACCAATTATTTGTAAATTAGCAGCTTTTTTTCCTCTAGCCAAGATTTATTCTAGATATCTTTAGGTTTGGGAAAAGGCTTGAAAAGGGACAAGGGGAGCAGGGGAGCAGGGGAGAAGGGGAGCAAGAAAGAAGTTGCAGTAAGTCTTTCCCCTCTGCCCCTCGTGCCCAATGTCCCTATCTCATCTTTTAAGAGGAGGTTGGGTTTGTTTGGGTGCTAGAGGCGCTTGAGGTGCTGGTGAGTTAGGAACCACGGGAGAAATACCAGGATTGATAGGATTGATACCTTGCCCAGTTGGAGGCTGAGTGATGCTAGGAAAGGGTACAGAAGAATTAGGTGCTAAGGGGAATTTTGGGGTAATATTTCCTTCGGGATTGATGCCTGGAACTGGTGCAGCACCAGGATTGATTGGGAAAGAGGGGACAGTAGGCTGGTTAGGTAAGTTTATGGATGGTTCAGATGGGCCAGGAATAATTCCCAAAGAAACGCGATCGCCTCCTACTTGTCGTAGCAAGTCCAATGTCTCAATCACATCGTTGTAAGTTGCTGTGCGCGAAGCATTCAGCACGACAATGGCACTGGGGTTTGCTTGGAGATACTGTTTTAACCTCTGTCCCAAATCTTCCTGTTTTACAGGCTGTTTTTCTATGTAAGTATTGCCCACAGCATCGATAGTTACAATCAGACTTCCACTCTGTGACGTGATTCCAGAGACTGTACTGGGGCTGGCTTTAGGCAAATCAACATTTATTGCCTGTTGGCGTGTAAATTGTAAAGCCGCTAATAAAAAAAACGTCAGGATACAAAAAACAACATCAATTAAAGGGATGATTTGAATTTGGACTTCTTCAATTGGAGTATGTAGGTTAACTTTCATGTCTCACTCTCAAGCCTGGTTCAGGGGTTGAATTATTAATTATTAATTAGGTGTATTTGGGGGTTCAGGAGGTTCAGAAACTCTAGTCTTTCCTGGCTTGCGGGGTGGAGTAAAATTTTCTGCCACAATTGCTGATGTCCTATTGCTAAAGTCAGGAGGAGACTGGCGATAGAGCAATTCCATCTCATTCCCTGCCTTCCGAAAAACTTTGACTTGGTTGACTACAAAACTTTGAAATAGGCGGTAAAATACCAAACTAATGATGGCAACTATTAGCCCACTTGCCGTACTAATTAAAGATTCACCAATACCAGTAGTCACCCCAGCGGTAGATTCAGTTCCCAAATCGCCAATCCGAATTGAGCGCAGAGAGTGGATTAAACCCAAAACTGTACCCAACAATCCTAGCAACGGCGCTAAGGCAATTACAGCTTCTAAAAGTTTTTCGCCCCTTCGCATCCCAGCTAATTCGTCTTCTGCCGTAGCCTCCAGTGCTAGTCGAAAGGTTTCCGCATCACTTTTGGCAAAACGTAGAGGGGCGTAGAGAAAACGCCCGACGGGCTGATGGCTTGCTTGTCTTGCTATGTCCGCAGCTACTTCCCAATTATCCTGGGCAGCATCCAAGATGCGATCGACTATTTGCTTTTCTTGAGTCAAAATTCGTAACCAGAACCACAAACGCTCGAAAATCACACTCAAAGCCAGAATCGATAGAACTAGCAATGGCCACATCGCTGGCCCACCCTTATAAAACAAATCTAAAATATCCACTGTTTAAGTTTCCTCCCTCCACGACTAAAGCAAATGTGTTAAGGCATTTTAATTCTAGAGATTAATGCAAAATGAGGGACTTCCAAAATATAAATTTCAGGGTAACCTAAAAAAACAGTGCAAGGATGACGTATTTCACTGAGACTGCTGTACAAACTTGCTGCTGGGTAAGCAATTGAATGATAGATCAGTAATTTTTGGCATACTTTTGCTAGACTTCCTTGTAATACCAATTTGAAAATAAGAATGCAATACATAGATAAGACCCCACCCAACCCTACCCAAGGCTTCGGGGAAGGTGCGCGTCAGTGAGGATGGGGTGTCGGCCGCAAAAATTTTTTGAATTGATATAACCTAAAGTTTCACCACAGGATATTTTCACGTAAAGGAGAGCAAATTTTGGCAGCAGTCCGAGTCCGCCAGCATGTTAATCCACTTGGTAAAAAGTATCAAACACCAGCAAGTCCCCAAGACTGGGAAAAAATTTATGCAAACCTAAATCAACCACTACATTTAGATATTGGCTGTGCTAAGGGGCTGTTTTTGTTGAATATGTCCAAGATAGAACCTAACTGGAATTTTCTCGGCTTGGAAATTCGGGAACCGCTGGTGGTGGAGGCGAATAAGTTACGTTCTGAGTTAGGTTTAACAAACCTGCACTATTTATTTTGCAATGTGAATAACTCACTGCGTAGGCAAAGCCCGCCGCAGGCATCGCTTTTATCTTCCTTCCCTCCAGGAAGTTTACAACGCGTTACAATTCAATTTCCCGATCCTTGGTTTAAAACCCGCCACGCTAAACGTCGTGTAGTTCAACCAGAACTAGTGGCAGACTTAGCTAATTATCTCGCGGTTGGAGGATTGGTCTTTCTGCAATCAGATATGGAATTTGTGGCTGTAGAAATGCGCGATCGCTTTGCTATTCACCCAGCTTTTGAGAAAATTGGTACAGAAGAATGGTTGGCTGAAAACCCGCTGCCAGTTCCTACAGAACGGGAAATAGGTACGCAAAAAAAAGGTGAACCTGTTTATCGGGCTTTGTTTGAAAGGGTGAGAAGTACAGAATAGAGATGTTTATAATATCAACTCTATTCCCCAATTTTGAATTTGAAGTTTTATTAAGCACTCTGATAAATATTTATTAATATTATTTAAGTTTTGCTTATTATATTTTTATTAAACATTGTCCATGATTGGAAAATTTTTTGGGACATAAATGTTTTATTAAAGGTCAAAATTTTAATTAAATATTCTCTGATAATTGGTAAAAAAGTCTGCTGCTGAAGTATTCATAGAGATATAACTTTTATTAATCAATAGTTATTAATGAAAGGTTTTAAATTATTGTTTAGTGACATAAAAGGTTTATTTATGTCAGTTTATAAATTTTTAAAACATAGTTAAATCTCTTATTACTATGCTTAAAATATATATAGGCTAGATAATTACAGTACTTAATCATTAAGCCTATATCTAGTTATATCTTCAGAGGAAAAGCACAATGGAAAGGAATAAAAAGAATTCAAATTTTCAATTTGATATTAGCAATCTGATTGATAATGCTGTTAACAATGCACTAGCACGACGTAACCAAAATCAGGATTTAGAAGATGCTTTGCTAACTCTGTCTGATGAAGAAATGGCAAATGTTGCAGGTGGTATTGCAAGCGTTGCAAGTGTTTCTCTTGTGAAAGAGCCGATCATTGCTGGTGGTATTTCTGTGAAAGTACCGATTACTTGTGGAATAATTGCACAAAATAACCTTATCTGAAAGCACAAGTCTTTGAAGTTACCAGTCAGTATTAAACTCTTGGACATTTAATTTGCTTATTTAAGTTGATGGAGAGCAGTTCAACTCAAAACTAGGTGTAAATCTCCATCAGCTTAAAAATACAATTCACTGCTGGTGAAGTGATTCATAATGATATGATATAAACTTTATTAATAAATAGTTACTAATGAAAGTTTTCAAATTATTGTTTAGTGACATAAAAGGTTTATTTATGTCAGCTTATAAATTTTTAAAACATAGTTAAATCTCTTATTACTATGCTTAAAATATATACAAGCTAGGTAATTACGGTACTTAATCATTAAGCCTATATCTAGTTATACCTTCAGAGGAAAAGCACAATGGAAAGGAATAAAAAAAATTCAGATTTTCAATTGGACATTAGCAATCTGATTGATAATGCTGTTAACAATGCACTAGCACGACGGAACTCCAATCAGGATTTAGAAGATGCTCTGCTAACTCTGTCTAATGAAGAAATGGCAAACGTTGCAGGCGGTTTTGTAACGGTAACAAAATTCAATCCAATCATTGCAGGTGGTATTACAGGTGGTACTGGTGTGATAGAACCGATTAGTGATATTCGTGTGATAAAACCGATTATTTGTGGACTAATTGGAGACCAGAACTTGATCTATTGATCTGAAAGCACAAGTTTTTGAAGTTACCAGTCAGTATTAAACTCTTGGACATTTAATTTGCCTATTTAGGTTGATGGAGAGCAGTCCGACTTAAAACTACGTATAAATCTCCATCAGCTTAAAAATACAATTCACTATAGGTTCAATTTATGGAAGACATCGCTACTGAAAAGACTACACTTTGCCCTAGTGCAAGACCAGAATGGCAGGACAGTGTTGTTTTCGGCGTCGTTGGTGGCACAGTCACAGAACCCCGCGTAGCTTATCTTAAGCACCCCCAACCTGTCACAGATGAACTGATAGCAAAGGCTAGTCCAGTAACACCCACTGAAATTTTTCGGACGGCTGCACCCTGTGCAACTAAGGGTTGCCAACATTTTGATGGTAAAGATTGTCGTTTAGCAATGCGAGTTGTAGAAAATTTGCCAAAGGTAGTAGAGGATTTACCACCTTGTTCCATACGCCGAGATTGCCGATGGTGGCAACAAGAAGGCAAGGCAGCTTGTATGCGTTGTCCACAAGTTATTACAGATAACTACAATCGCTCTGAATTACTGCTTAAAGTGGCGACACCAACTGTTAGTTAACTGATATCTTGCACCATTCTCAATAACCTTCAGTAAGGCACAAAACATAAGGTAAAAATGTGGAGAAATGAAACTCAGAATAGAATCCAGTAAAAGAATAGTAGCCATCAGCAAAACTGGTAGTGGTTTTGGTGGCAGCATTTGGACTCGTTAGAGTTGTTGCTCTAACTGAGAAAGGTACTGGCGCTATCTAATCAAACAATTTACGCAGTATCAGTTGTGTTTAAATAATTTCAGGAGAATATTATGTCCGTAGAAAATGTTCAAGCCTTTTATGCAAGGCTAGCAAGTGATGAAGCTTTCCGCAATCAAATGCAAGGGGTTACAAGTAAGGATGAATGTAGCCAACTTGTTAAAGGCGCTGGCTATGATTTCACTCAGGAAGAGTTTGAAGAATATACGGCTCAATTGTTGGAGTCAGAGGCTGCTGAGGGCGAACTCCAAGATTTAGGTGAAAAAGAACTGGAAGCTGTTGTTGGCGGACTTATTCAAAGCTATAACCTATTGATTTATGGAGCACCAAGTGGTCTCTGGAATAATATTGATTGTCCGCATAAGCCACCTGGTTCCCAGCTTGCGTATGGAGTTATTCAGTCAGATATTTCCCAGATTGCCTAATTAGTATTTTTAAGAATGAAGGAAGCAAGCTGTTCTTGAACTCTTGAGGCTCTTTAGGCTGAGGGAGAAAGAGAATTATTGAACAATAACTCTTTGATCTGACTTTTCCCGTTAAGTCGTGAAACATCCAGATAGCAAGGGTTTCATACTACAGCTAATTATCAACAACTTAATGTTAATGACAATGACTCACGAGATAATAGGACTTTGCGATAGGCGTATAGTAAGCGATTGCTCCGCCAAGAAGATAACGGGAAAAGTCAGTCTTTGATAGATAGTAATTTCAGCAATTTCAAGGAGAAAATTATGTCCCTAGAAAATGTTCAAGCCTTTTATGCAAGGCTAGCCAATGATGAAGCTTTTCGCGCTCAAATTCAACGAGTGACAAGTAAAGATGAATATAGCCAAATTGTCAAAGACGCTGGCTACGATTTTACCCAGGATGAGTTTGAAGAATATACGGCTCAATTGTTGGAGTCAACTGATGGCAAGGGTGAACTTAAGGATTTAAATGAAAAAGAACTAGAAGCCGTTTTTGGTGGGGCTTCATCAATTATTGGGAAGTCTCCTATACAACAGATATATGGACTTCCTGTTTGGCCACCGATTGATTGGGGTAAGCCACCTGATGCTCACCTTATGTATGGAGTTATTGTGTCAGATATTTTAGATAACAGTTTATAGGGACAAATAGGGATATATTCGTCCTTTTCTCAAGAAATTAATTGAGGCTATTTTAATGACTTATCGTCGAATTAGTTATGCAGTTTGGGAAATTACATTAAAGTGTAATCTAGCTTGCCAGCACTGCGGTTCTCGTGCTGGTCATACAAGGGCGAACGAACTTTCTACAGCAGAAGCCCTTGATTTAGTCAAGCAAATGGCGGAAGTTGGAATCACTGAAGTAACCATGATTGGTGGTGAAGCATTTCTGCGTCCTGATTGGTTGGAGATTGCCCAAGCAATTACCAAAGCTGGGATGCTTTGCGGTATGACTACTGGAGGTTATGGTATCACTCTCGACACAGCACGCCGGATGAAAGAAGCTGGAATTAAAGTGGTATCTGTCTCAGTTGATGGCTTAGAAGCAACTCACGATCGCCTCCGTGGTAGAGTTGGCTCTTGGCAATGGGCGTTTAAGACTATGAGCAATCTTAAACAAGCAGGTATTCCCTTCGGTTGCAACACTCAAATCAATCGTCTCTCTGCACCAGAATTTCCTCGTATTTACGAGCATCTGCGCGACGCCGGCATCTTCGCTTGGCAAATTCAGTTGACTGTACCAATGGGGAATGCAGCAGATAATAGCGAGATTCTACTGCAACCCTATGAATTACTAGATGTATATCCGATGATTGCTCGTGTTGCTCAACGGGCAAAGCGAGAAGGGGTGCAAGTACAGCCAGGGAATAATATTGGCTACTACGGGCCCTATGAACGGATGCTGCGAGGAGGAGATGCTTGGTCTTTTTGGCAGGGATGTAGTGCTGGGCTGTCTGCTATAGGCATTGAAGCCGATGGTGCTATCAAAGGTTGTCCCTCACTACCTACCACAGCATACACTGGGGGTAACATCCGCGACTATTCACTGCGGACAATTATTGAAGAAACTGAAGAACTACGGTTTAATCTCGGAGCTGATACTCCTAAAGGAACATCACACTTATGGGGTTTTTGCAAAACTTGTGAATTTGCCCAACTCTGTCGCGGTGGTTGCAGTTGGACTGCTCACGTTTTCTTTGATAAGAGAGGCAATAATCCTTATTGTCATCATCGCGCCCTCACTCAGGAAAAAGGCGGTATTCGAGAGCGAGTTTTTCTTCAGCGTCGGGCGGACGGAAACCCCTTTGACAACGGGGAGTTTGCGCTAATTGAAGAACCGATAAATGCTCCTTGGCCTGAAAACGATCCGCTTCATTTTACTAGCGATCGCATTCAATGGCCAAAAGGTTGGGAAGAAGAACCAAATCTAGCATCATCTTTAGTTAGTTCTAGTAATTAAAAACTGCAAAATCCCATTTCTATGAATAATATCTCTACTGATATCCCTTCAGAAAACACGACTGTTCCCGACTCTCAAGCAACCCTATTACCTCGTTCACCTTGGAATAGTCAACTAGCTTATTTGAGAGTGATTTTTCGGGCGAAGAAAGCTCTAGACCGCATCGAAAAAGAAGCAGGTGTTTTGAGAATTGAAAACTAGTTAGATTATATCCAAAAATTACTTAAGCTTGATTACTTCTCTTTTTTAACCCAAGGTAAACTTGGGTTATTTTTTATGATGCTTTCTATTTACTATTATTAAAAATTTTTGGGACATAAATGTTTTAATTTATTTTAGTTTTGATAGGGTTTTCAAATATTTCATTTAAAAAACAACAGCAGATTTGAAGACTCGACGGAAATAACATATATTGTTTAAGTATTTGCTATTATAAAACTCCAGTTTGATCAATAAATATTTTTCAGATAAAACCTTTGCTGGGCAAAAATTTTAATCTCAGTATACTTTCCAAATTCCAGTCGGATTCCTCTAGTCCATAACTGTATTATTTGTGTCTCTTTTATAGCAGATAAAATATTGAAAAAAGCGAATAAATCCTATATTATTTTAATTAATTAGATGAAGCAATTAAAAGTCTAATTCAAGCAATATAAGTGTACTAAAGGAAACCTAGAAAAATGGCAAAAATTCAAATCAATGATCTGACTCCGGCTCCGGAAAGCTATTTCACCCAGCTAACAGATGCCGAAATGAATTCAACTAAAGGTGGTATAATTATTGAAATACTTGCACTATTAATTTTGGCAGAAATTATTTTCTAGTAGGACACCAGCCTTAATTACCTCCTTTGCTTCAAAACTTAGACTCGCAGCAAACCCCCAACTATTCTGAGGAGTTTGCTGTGAGGCTCAAAGAAGTAACTCTAGAAGCCAAACTTTTAATTTTATGAGTGAAATATGCAATAAATGTAACTACATTTACACACAATACAAACGCGATCGCATATTCTCGAAAACTTGGTTGACTGATTCTAGTGACATCAACATTTTATTGCTGTCGTAATCAACTGTTACCGAAAAACAATGATTTTCTACTGGCATATAAATAATACATAGTTGACAAATTCAGAGCTTATGACATTTTTATTAAATTCTCATAATGTTTTCGATTATTTAATTGAACAAGGGTTATGTAATCAGTCCGAGCAATCACCCAGCAAGGTAGAACCACTTACAGCCAAAAATTTTAATTTATTACTGAGTTGGTCAGGCGATGTCTACGACGGGCTACGCCTACGCAAACTTCTTGTTAAACAAGAACGACATAATCAGGAGGGAAAAGCGGCTGGTGAATTTTTAAGTGAGTGGCGAATTCAAGAGTTATTACAACGATTTCCAAACCTTGGCAACTACCGCTCATTTTTACCAGAGGTACTGCATTTTGATGCCGAGAATTCTATTATTGTCTTTAAATATCTGGATAATTATCGGGATTTAATGGATTTCTATACTAAGGAAAATAGCTTTCCTACAGAAATCGCTACGGCAATTGGTAATATTTTAGGGACTATCCATCGTGATACTTACAACCGCCAAGAATATCAGGAATTTTTTTCTAAAAATTCAAATAATTTAATGGTTGATCAAGTATCACATTTAGTTCGGAGATTGGAACGGGTTGAGCCGGAAATTTTTGGTCTAGTTCCTGGTGATGGGTTAAAGTTTTTTACTCTATATCAACGTTATGATAGCTTGGGGCAGGCTATAGCTGAATTGGGTAATGCTGTAACGCCCTCTTGTCTCACCCACAATGATTTGAAACTAAATAATATTCTCTTGTACAAAGATTGGCAGAATTCCACTAACAATATTATCCGCCTAATTGATTGGGAACGCTCGACTTGGGGAGATCCAGCTTTTGATTTAGGAACACTTATTAGCAGCTATGTACAAATCTGGCTGGGTAGCTTGATTATCAGTAATTCTTTGAGTATTGAAGAGTCTCTACGCTTGGCAATAACACCTTTAGAACTACTTCAGCCTTCAATTGGGACGTTAACGCAAGCTTATTTAAACACTTTTCCAGAAATTCTAAAACACCGCCCTGACTTCTTGCAACGGGTGGTACAATTTACAGGTTTTGCTTTAATTCAACAGATTCAGGCGATGATTCAATATCAAAAATCTTTTGGCAATATGGGGATTGCTATGCTTCAGGTTGCTAAGACGTTATTAAGCCGCCCTATACAATCGATGCCAACAATTTTTGGTGCTGCTGCTGTTGAATTAACTCACCTGAGTAGTTCTGCTGTTTAAATCATTTTGTTATTACTAAAGTAGTTATGCAATTATTAAATTCTCCTCAAACTCAGCTAGAGACTGGTTTAACTGGGCAATTACTGGATGTTCTGCAAGATATTGTTCGGAAAATTGAGATAAAATCTGATTTTTCCATCCACCATCCAGATTACAAACCTTTGGAATTACCATCTGAGGCAGTTGAACGTTTTCAGAAGATGCCAACCCAGATGCAACAGAAATATCTGAGTCTGCAATTGCGGAGTTTTCTTTACGGTATCTATTACAACGGTTCTATACGAAGTGCACTGGCACTAGATGGGCAGGGAAATGGTTTGCCCCTAGATTTGGAGAATAATACTGTTTTAGGGGTAGATGTGGGGTTTTATAAGCGATTGCATGAAAGTAATTTTGGAGAGGGCTACTTTGACCCTGGTTGGTCTGTTTTGAGAGAAGAAAGTGATGGCAGTTTAGCCGTGACTAAAGGCGGTTTGACGCTGCATATTCAACGGAATAAGCATCTTCAACCTACTGAAGTGGCAGCTGTAGTAGGTGATTATGTGGCTATTCAGATGCCGAAGAATCGAGTACAAAATGGCTTTTATATGGCCGTTGGCAATACAGGCTTCAGTCGTATTGAAGATGTGAAAATTCAGCCTGTAACTGTACGAATTTATATCAATGTAACTTCTGAAGGTGCTGTTGCAGTGATGGGTAGTTTGACACAAGAACTGAATGAGTTGGCAATTCCCTTCAGCTTTAAGGTTTTGTATAATCCCAAAGAATACCAACGCTATGATTCAGGGGTGCTTTACTTTGACAAGAGAGACTATGAAGTTGTTAGGCAAGTATTAAAAACTGTTTATCAAGAACACCAATTGCATTTTAAGTCAGAAATTCCTTTATTTACCAAACAAATAGCGCTAGGGTTGGGGTTAGCAGAAGAACCAGATCAAAAATTTGCTGTTCAAGAAAGTTTTGGCATGAATCGCTGTCAGATTGTAGCAAATGGGTTGTTAACAGCTTGGTATCAAGAAGATAACTCAACTGAAGGGCGAATGCAGGCTATCCGTGAACAATTTTCTTCTTTGGGAATCGAATTGCATCGTTCATATCTTAATGCCAACTCTGAAGATATTTATCCACTTTTATAAGTATAAAATTTTCATTACAAAAGAGACTAAAAAATGTTGAAAAAGTAATCAATGCTGCTTCTGTATTAGTATTAATTACTTTTTGTAATTAAAAAACACTACTCTGGTGCGTTAAAGCTGCGCGTAACGCACTCTACAATTTAAGGTTTACTTTATAAATCATTTCTAACACCAATTTTAAAAATGATGGCGACACATGGACAGAGAAAACTAAGATACACTCCGTTTGTTTATTTCAATCTGACTTTTCCAGTTACTGACGACATAATTAGTGTTTCAGGCTTTCTCAAAATAGCGATCGCAAGCTGCTTGTTAAGCTAATAAGCATTTAAGTTGCATAAAAGCAGGGCTGAAGCCCTTACTACAAGCGAATCAACCTGGAAAAATGAATGACGATTAGCTTAAACAACAACGACACAATCAGCAAGGGGGATCGCCTGCTCAATTGGCGTTGCTGGGATGGCTGTCTTGATCGCTTTGAATACATCACTGCTTTGTATCGTTGGAGACAGCAATGATAAATCCTTGCAAGGACTGAAACTTAGCTAGCGTAGCATCTAAATAATAATTAAACCCCAGTCAGCAATGACTGAGGTTAGCAACTTTATCACTTCAAGTATTTGGAGTTAGTTGTTTACACAGATGAATTGATTCAAAAGAATACTTTTGTTACTTAAGACTACTAAAACAACGAGGGATGGCGTTACTAGGGTTACCATAATAATCCAAAATTTCATGAGTCCGCTTCACCATCGACTCCATCAAGATTGTCATATTCTTCTTTACCACCAATTGTTCTTCCGGTGAAACATAAGGAATTTCCGCAAGCAGCACCCTTGTAATATCTTCATGTTTTCCTTCCTGATTGATTCCAGCGTGCAGCAAAATGGGTTTATAAAATTCAACGGGTAGTTCTTTGGCTTGACACTGCTGTTCAAACAATTCATGGAACGCCTTATCGTCTTGCTCAAATAGCATCAACGCTGCTTTAAAAGTCAAAGAATGCTGGGAAGCAAACACTCCCAAGCTGGAACAGACAGCAAAGGTCATTGGTAAAGGTTGCATCTTCTCCAATTGCTCTGGTTTAATTCCCACACTATTCAAAGAATTCTCAATCAAACGCTCATGGTACAATTCAGAAACAAAGAAATCCTGTAAAAGTTTTTGCGTATTTCTTGATTCATAATTGGCTAAGGATGGAGCCAGGAGTCTCGGGCACAGATGGGTAACATGATAAGATTCCAAAGCATAGCCAATCAACTGCTCTTTGGTGATTGTCCCATCAACCATTTTTTGGGAGAAGGGAGAGGGCGGAAATTGCTGCTTCAGGTATTCCAAAAATCGGTATAACTCTCGGTAAAACTGTTGTCCATTGACATTATGTGATTTTACCTTTCTTTGAGTCTCCATCAGAAAACCACGGCGAGTAAAATCCATCAGCAATTCTGGAATATCCTCTTGAATTCCCGGACATACTTGAGCCAACTGCTCGAGTGACAAACCACCAATCTGCAAAAGTCTGAATAATGTAACTATCTCCTCGTGATCCTCTAGCGGAATCGTGATGGAGCATCCTTGATTGCCATAACGAATTTCTACCTCGCTATCCTGGAATTTTAAAAATACTCTATCTTTAAAAAGGGGCTGTTGCAATAAAACTTGAGTCAATGACATGATTACTTACCTGGCTTAAATAGTTGGAATTCGTCGTAGTAAATCACTAGTGTTGGAGTAGTGGTTCCAGATAGCTTTATAGAAATTGTTGTAAATTTCCACAAACAGATAAATTTGTCTCCGCAACCTTTGACTCATTTCTTCATTAATGTGGGGTATTTCTTGAAAGATGTGACGAGTTAAGCTTTCCGACTCACGATTGAGTTTTGTGGTGATCAATTGTTTAATCATTTTGATAAAACAAGAGTCAAGTTCAGCCTGCTCACAAAAATGAATATACGACTCAAAAGCTTCTAACGTCTTCTCTGCTAAGACTCCTTGGATACTCAATAAAAAGAGCGGATCAAAGTTTGCCCAATATGCTAAACCATTACACATTGCCATTGTTTCTGTAAGTGGTATTGTTTCTATCAGCTTATCTCCAGTAATACCAATGGTATTAAGCGCTGCCAGCAACAACTCATCTTGACCGTATTTTTGAAAATAAAGTTCTTTAATTAATTGTTGAATTTTTGTTGAACCTTGGAAACTAAGTATCGGAGAATATAAAAAACAATTATGGCAAAATAAGTGGTAATACTCTATAGCAAAACCATACAGTATATTGATAGGCAAATCACCTGTTGTTAAATTGATAGCTTTGTAGAAGTGATTTTCTTTTAAACTCTTGTTGAACAAATTATTAGTCAAATCTTCCAACTCTAAAAGTGCATCAATACCTGAAGTAACCCTCAACTGGACAACATCATCGATAAAACCCTGTCTGTCTAAATTATGAACAATCTCATTAATAGCTTCAGGGTTCTTAGGATAGATGATTTCTTGTATTTCACTCAGGCTACGACTACCGTCCATCATCAAGAGAAGTTTTTCTAACCTTTCTCTTAATTTATCATTAACCTGAAAAGCAAAATGTCGTCCATTCTGAGAAAGAATGATCTGCTCTTGATAGAGATTAACTTGACAGGTTAATCGAGGATACATTTCTGTAATCTTCTGATTATACAACTCAATTTTTTTATCTGTCGTAAGGGGTTTAATCGGATTTTTTTTACTCTCGGTAATTGTAGATTTAGACATAAAACTACTCTCTCACTTGTGCTTATTCTTTTACTCAACTTTGAGCGAATGCATCCTCACCTTAATACCTTCGCTCGTTTTTTATATATTTTAAGGAGCGAAGGCATTTGCTCAAATAAGCTTATAAGATGACAGGCGTATACGGGTTTACAGGAATCCCAATAGTACAGCCATAAGTAAGAAACGGTTCATTAACCACTGTAAGACGAATTGTAGCAACATATGTTTCAATTTGAACTACATCTAATCCACCCATAGCTTTTGCCAGTTCATCATCGCTGATCTCGTTGAGAAAAGTTTCCGAATCTTCAAACAATTCAACGCCACTAGTTTTTAGTTCATTAATTTTAAGCTTTGCCATTTGAGTTACATCCCAATAAATCTATGTTGTTTGAGAAACCAAATAATATTTTTGATTTCTGATCATAGTCTAATGAATCTAATTATTTTTTCTCAAATATTTTATTAATTATCGGGACATAAAAGAAATACTTTTGTCACTTTTGTGAAAATTTAGGTCATCTTAAAATCGTTCAAATGGCTTTCGTTAAAGATTTATTTAAACACTTTGTAGCAGCTATGAAAAGCGATCGCACAGTTTGCAGCAAGTCTCACCTGAGTTCGACAGATTGTAGCAGATAGTATAGGGTCTGCTGCTACTGCCAGAATGAAATAGCTCTAAATTTTTATCGTTCAGTCTAAGAGGATTATTGGGCTGATTTTTTATTGGTTTTTCTAATTTGTAGAAATGAAGTAAGCAGTGAAAAAGGAAAAAGGTCATAAATATTTTATATATGTCATTAAATATTAGGTGCTTTATCAAAATAAATACAATTTTGTTTTTTTTAGAAAAATAACGTAGCATATTTGATAACAAACAAAACCGTAACTGCATTATTTATGGCATGTTTTTGATTGATATAAACCTTGAAAGAATAAATTAAATAAAAGATTATAGTAATAGGAAAAGATAATAAAAAGTCTAATTCCAACTAACACAACTTAACTTAGGAGTAAATTTCAAGATGGCTAATATTACAATCTGTGACTTGAGTCCTTCCGAAAACTCTCTTTGTGATCTAACAGAGGATGAGCTAGCCTATGTGTTAGGTGGTGGTTGGTTTAAGGATGTTCTTGATTTTATTGAGGATCACCCTGTTCTAGTAAGTATTGCTCTAGCGATATTATTTTGAATGAAAAGTGCATAGTTTTAGGCTTGCGGTCTAAGACAGTAAACAATGCCTTCTAATTATTAGAGGGCATTATCTGTTAATGGTTTGAATACTTGACTTTTGAGTTTAATTAAAATTTAAGTTGTCCAATTGCTAAAGTCAAGTTTCTTAGTAATTTCAACTGGCTCAATTTGCTGCTTTATCCAGGCTGTAAACAAATCCTCAAGAATTTGATAGCGCAGCATAGGCTCCAATTCTGGTTTAATAATTTCCTCAACCAAAATTAGATGTACTCCTTTAGAGGCTACGATAGGTTTAAGAACCTGGGGAGGCGTGGCAGCAAAAACATTTGTTGAAATCTCCGGTTTCAACTCCTTGCGTTTGACTATTCCCCGATATCCTCCTTTGCGCCTTAATTCCTTATCTTGTATGTATTTGTGAGCAACATCATAAAAACTCATCTCACCTTCCTTAATGGCATAGAAGAGTTCTATTGCCAAGTCTTCATTATCCAGAACAACTTCATACATGACCACACCAGTATAATCTAGTTGATTTTCAAAGAAATAGGGTTCAACTTTATCTGCAAACAGATAAGCAGCTAACTTTCCAGAAATGACGGTATTGTAGACAATTTCTTCATAATCATCTATACAAAGACTATGTTTTTCCAACCACGCCCAGGTATCATCAGCACTATTGAGTTTATTCATTAACCGGAGTTGGTCTGCTGCTTTCTGAAGTTCCTCAGTCTCTACTTTGATACCCGCCTCAGCTGCGGCATTTGCAATAACCTTACGGGTAACAATTTCCTCAATGAACTTAGGAACTTTGCAGGATAGCTTGACTTGGTAAAGAATATCTTCATTGGTAATGGTAATAGGTTGAGACATGATTTTTCTCTTATGTAGATAGATGAAATTAAACGTGAAATCCATAGATGCTAGATTTGAGGAGGCAAAGCTTCCAATCAGCGCTTCCTACGCAGAGCATAGGAACTATAAATTAGCTGCAAAGCCTATAAATAGACGCTCTACAATTTCACCCCCCCCTGCTGCAACTTCTTAAATGGGTCAAGCAGAAAATCAATAATCCGACGCTGGCGCACAATTACCTCCGCCGTTGCCGTATCCCCAGGATGCAGAGCAATACATTTATTAGCGGAGGGTATACAATTTTCTTTTAGGGCAATTTCTAAATCATAAGCTGCCACCTTTCCATTAGGTGTTTCCACCTCTATGGTAGTAGGTGAAATCTCTAACAATTGTCCTTCCAGCACGCCATAATCCTGAAAAGGATAAGCATCAAACTTTAACTTGACTGGCAATCCTCTTCGCAAAGAACCACTCTCAGTTGTCGCCATTTGTGCCCGAATTATTAAAGGCGAACCTTGCGGTGCAATCTCCGCAATCATTGCTCCAGGCTGCACTACAGACCCAGCCCGTTGTATCGGTAACTGAAACACTCTACCATTGACGGTGGCTCTTAACTCTCGTTGTCCTAACTGAAACTTTAACGAGACAATCTGACTCTTACTTTGAGCAATTTCTGCTTGAAGTGTAGTAATTTCTGTCTCCAAATCTTTCTGTTGTTCGTCGATTTTTAGCAAAGCAAGTTTGTTGGAACGAGTTAATGTCTGATAACTCCTTTCCTGTTCTTTCAATCGCAATAGTGCCTGCTCAATATCTGCATTTGCTTGCCGAATAGTCCGCTTATAACTACTCTGTTGTTCTAATAAACGTAGTTTAGCCTGCTGAATATCTGACTGATTTTGTTCGTATAACTGTTGTTTGTCTTTAGCTATATCTTGCTTCTCGACAACATTAATTTCTGGAATAACCCCTGACTGCCAAAGACTACGATAACGTTCAACTTCCCGCTCGGTACTTGCCAAACTACTGTTTACTAACTTATTAGCAGTTTGACTATGCTCAAGAGTTTGCCGTGCCTGATTTACTTGAGATAATTTTTCGTCTTTTTGTAAATCATAGGAATTCCTCAGAGCATTCATATTCTGTCGCGCTTGATCAATTTGAGCCTGCTTTTCTAACTGTTGAGATTGATTTTGTTGCTGTTGAGTTGTCAAAGATACAACTAACTGACTTTTAGATGAATTTAACTGAGAAAGTCGATTTAATTGTCCCTCTAATTTATCCTGTACCTGTCGTAATTCTGCCTTAACTAATTCCGATTCCAACACTAATAAAGTTTGCCCAGCTTTAACTAGATCACCTTCCTTTACCCGAATTTCGGCAACAGTACCTGCTACAGCAGCATCCAGCCTAACTGTCTTTCCCTTTGGCTCAAGTCGCCCTGTTGCCGTACCCGTTTCATCCACCTTAGATAGCATTGCCCAAGGTAAAATGATTGAGACAAACACCACCAAAAAATACAGTAATCCCCTTGTCCAAACTTGGGGCAAGCTATCAAGTAAATCTTTAGTTGCATAAGCCCAATCATCAGTTGATCTAGCTGGTGTTTGCTCTCTTAAAACTTCCCCGTGCTGTTCTACCTCATAGATTTGGGTTTGAACCCTTCCATTTAATGTGTTTGGCATGATTTTTCCTAATATCAATTTTGGATTTTGGGAGACAACAAAAGCTTCCTGCTTATCTTCTTGTTTCATCCTGCAACATCCAACTGCTGATGATTGAGATAAAAATAATGTCCCCGTTTCGCCATCAATTCTTGGTGAGTCCCACTCTCAATCAACACGCCGCGATCCAGCACTAAAATCAAATCGGCATGACGCACAGTTGAAAGGCGATGGGCGATTATTAAGGTGGTTCTGTCTTTGAGAATTGTGTTTAAATTCGTCTGAATAATCCTTTCTGACTCTGCATCTAGATGGGAAGTCGCCTCATCCAAAATCAATAGCTTGGGATTGCCTAACAACGCTTTAGCGATCGCAATTCTTTGTCGCTGTCCTCCAGACAACATCCCCCCTCCTTCACCAATCTGAGTTTCATAACCCATAGGTAATTTTTTAATAAATTCATCAGCACCCGCCAATCGCGCCGCCTCAATAATCTCTGCCAAAGTTGCCCCAGGATGTGCCAAGCTAATATTTTCCCGAATCGTTCCGCCAAACAAAAAGGTATCTTGGTCAACTACTCCAACCTGTTCGCGTAGAGAACGCAATGAAATACTGGTAATATCCTGCCCATCAATCAACACTTTGCCATCTGTGGGCGGATATAACCCCAAAACGAGCTTAGAAATCGTGGTTTTCCCCGAACCACTCCGTCCCACCAAGGCAACCATTTGCCCGCTGTGTACTTCAAAACTGAGATTTTCTAAAACATTGATATCGCTTTCAGGATGATAGCGAAACGTCACATTGTCAAAGCGAATATTACCTTGAATGGGTGGTAAAGATTGCCGCGCCTGATGCTGCAAATCCTCTTCTGGTTCTGCATCCAACACATCATTAATTCGTTCCACTGCAATCACCACTTCTTGCAATTGATTCCACAAAACTGTTAATCGTTGGAAGGGTCTAATAATATTTCCCAGCAACATATTAAATGCCACTAATTGCCCAATGGTTAGCTGGTTGTGAATTACTTGATATGCCCCAAACCACAGCAAGATGGTAGTTACCAATGCTTCAATTGTGTTGCTGAAAATTTGCAGGCGATTACTGATAATTTGCCCGGAAAAGTTAGTTTTTACTTCTTTACTTAATAACTCTTCCCAATGCCAACGTACTGTCTGTTCTACTGCTGTAGATTTAACTGTTCGTACACCAGAAAGGGCTTCAATCAGATAGCTGCTTTCATTAGCAACAGCGTTAAAGATTTCTCTAGAAATCTTTTGTAAAAAAGGTGTGGCAATCAATGCCAGCAGTAAAAAAGGCGGTATAATCACCAACACTAGTAACGCCATTTTCCAACTGTACCAAAACATCAATCCTAAATAGATAAAGACAGTGACTAAATCTAGCAGGATGGACAACGCTTCACCGGAGAGGAAGCGTTGAATTTTACGGTTTTCTTGTACACGAGAGATAATATCCCCCACATAACGCGACTCAAAGTAACTCAAGGGTAGCCGCAGGGTATGGCGAATAAATCCGACAATTAGTGCTAAATCGAGCTTATTCGCTGTGTGGTCTAACAGATATTGCCGCAACCCCGTCATTGCCACACGGAATAAACTAAAAATCAGCAACCCTAACCCCACCGCCGTTAAGGTTAGTTCAGAACGCTGCACCACTACACGGTCTAAAATTAACTGCGTGAATAGGGGCGTAATCAGTCCAAAAATCTGGATAAATAAGGAAGCAACAAACACTTCCAGCATTACTAAAGAGTGAGGCTTGATCAACTCAAAGAATTGCCAAAAGGGAGTTATAGTCTCTTTGGCATCCTTCAACCAGGCTGTGGGTTCCAGCAGTAGTGTATAGCCAGTCCAGTTGGCTTTAAATTCGGCGTGGCTGAGGGTGCGTTGACCAATGGCGGGGTCGGCGACAATGACGTGTTTGGGGGTAATTTCATAAACAACAATGTAGTGCTTCCCCTCCCAGTGAGCGATCGCAGGCAATTTTTGCTTCGCCAATTGGTCAAGACTAGCTTTCACAGGTCGCGTGGCAAACCCAATACTTTCCGCCGCCGCCGATAACCCCCGCAGTGACGAGCCATTGCGGTCAACGTTGGCGATATCGCGCAGGCGATTGACACTAAAGTTTTTCCCCCAATAGCGAGACACCATCACTAAACAAGCTGCACCGCAATCCGATCCACTCTGCTGGGCAAAAAACGGATAGCGCCGAATCACCCGCTGTAATAAATGCCCGACTCGCTGCGTGGAGTTAGGAAAATAGGCTTTGCTAATCTTTTTCTCGCGTGGCTTTACTGCTGGCGTTGACAAAATCTTCGTTTCATGTATCTGTTCTAAGTCAGATGGGGGATTATCTGAGTCCACCTGTTGAGGGTTACGAGATCGCGCCTTAGCCCACAAATGCTCCCGAATTTGGGGATATTTAGTCATCAATGGGCACAACACTTCACCCGAAACAAAGCACAGTTGCAAGTTTACTGAAGCCCTGGCAGCATAAGGTTTAAAGTTACCTTCCTTAAACAAGGTAAATTCCCCAAATGAGTCACCTGTCTCTAAAGTGGCGATTAACTCATCGGCGCTAGAGAGCAACCTGACTTTACCAGCGATCGCCATATAAATTCCTGGTTGGACATCAGTTCCTTGCCAGAATTTGCCGACTTTCGGGTTGATAAATTTAACTTGTTGAAGACATTGTTGAAATTCCTCTGTTGAAAGAGAATAACCCAGAGTATGGTTGAACTGTTCTAGAGAAACCAACTGAGCGGATATATCTTGCGCCATAAATGTCTGAATCGTTTCCTAATTTTGTGAAGTTCAAAGACAAAAATTCGGAATCATCTGGAATAGCTGCCGATTTCAAGTCACTAATGAAAATTTTGGAACTCTTAGCCTGCTCATTGCTGTTTGCTTCAGAATTGCTGGGTTTTGGTAGTGTGGATAATCCCATCTGTTTGAGTAGCCGCTTGATATGGCGATCGCTCACCTCAATCCCAAATTCTTTTGCCAGATGTTTCCCAACCCAGTTAGCTGTCCAGCGTCGAAAAGCATAGCCATATTCGCGGGGACTACTATTAATCAGTTCTTTCAAACGTTGTAAATACTCATCATTTACTGCCTTCGGGCGACCAAGGGGGCAATCTTGCCATTGGTGCGCCATCCCAGTTCGCGCTATGTGTGTCCAATGCCTTACTGTTGCTGCACAACATCCCAAGCTTTGACAAATTTCCGTTTGGGTTTTTCCCTCATCTGCCAACAACATGATTTCAATGCGTTGGCGGTAGGATTCAAGTAAACTTTTTTGCAAATTTTGTAATAGGAGTTTTCGCTGAAATACTGTTAAATACTTACCAGTATATCCACTTAAGTAGTTAGTTTCAGGTTTACCTTGGTGATCAGACATAAACGTAAAATTGTTAGTTTTGTAAACGCATAAAAGCCTTGTGCTTGGGATATAATTTATCAAGCACTCACAAACAAATCTATTTAGGGGCTAGTGATTACCCTAATAGCGCACAATTTTTTATGTATTATATGTATTGTATGTCAGGTATATATCAAGCTACAAATCATATATGTGAATTCGGTAAATTAACCGTAAAACTTTTATGAAATGTTAGGCTAAATACGACAATCACTGTACATTTTCTTTACAAGTAAAATACTTTTGTAATTCAAAAGGATACACTAGGACTCCATCGGTGAGAGATTAAAATAATCTTTACGTTTGTCAATTAAAAATTATGCTGAAAATTTGGAACAAGCAAAGATATGAAGTTAACTCTTGTACTGAACCAATGGAGTAAGAATAAAAGATGCGTATCAAAATTACGCGTAGGCTAGCAAAAACCGTAGGATCGCCTGCTCAAAAATTGTATTTTCAACCCCAATTTTAGCCCGATTGTAGCGATATTTTAAGTATTATTGCTTATAGGCAGGAGGCAGGAGGGTTTGAGTCTATTTAATTTTTCTTAACATAGTTTTATTTTTCCATACCGCTCTACTTACTTTAAATCTACTTCAAAAAGAGGGACTTATATCATGTCCGCTTGATTACTTATTAAACCCGAAGAACCCCAAAGAGCCAAAGCTACGCGCCAGTCGCTCATGGGGGAAACCCCCAAGACCGCGCTAGCTACGCTTTGTCTCCTCTCGCGAAGAGCGGGGAGGGGATTAAGGGGAGCCAGTGCGGTCTTCTCCCTTGGCGCTAGCCTCTCCCTTTGGGAGAAGGGGAGACGCCAAGGGCGATAGCGCCGGCGGCAAGCGAGTCATCGAGCGTCTGGGGTCTCCCCAAGTGGAGCATCTGGCGTGTGGGGTGCAATGACTGTGGAAATCATAACTAATTATGCGGACATGATATTAAAGCCCAGGATTAAGTGCAGTGCAGGTAATAATACGATTACTGGTGTAAATAATAACAATTTGGTTGACCAAAACAGTGCTGAGTAACTCGGCTTAGATTAAAAAGTAAAATCAACAGACTAGGCACATAGGGTTCCAAGCCCCTAAATTTATTTATGAAAAAAAATAGAAATATTTTTTAAGGGGACTCGACATGCTGTGAAAAAGCGAAAAACGCGGTCTTGGGCAAAGCCCCAAGTGGAGCGATTTTTCAAGACAATGTGTCCTTGTTTCAATCCCCTAGTTTTAACTATGGGGTTATACTCTAAGCCGAGGCACTCAGCACTCAGCACTACTGAATACAGCAGTTTAGGACAACCTGTAATAATCCGACCAGTGGTTATCCAAAAAGATGCAATTGGAACTGACACTTTTAAAGATTTTGTTGAAACTGTCATCGGTGCTATCGGACAACTGAACAGTATTAATGCTACTTCTGACAGTAAAATGTATCAATAATAGTTGATTAATCAAATCCAAGAGTTGAACCACATTCGCAATTTATAACCGTCAGGAGATAGGGGTAAACCCAAATAAATGGGCATCCAGAAAATAAAAGCAGCCAGAATAATAAAAGTAATGGTGACACCTAGCGCCCGAAGTTGTTGATAATAACTGCAAAGACACCGATCGACAAACCAAGCGATCGCTAAAAAGACAAACACTACTGCACACATATAGTGGTAGATAAAAACGCACCTTGTCACTTTCACCCAAGGTAATAAGTTAGCAGCATAATTTATAACTAAATATAAGGCAATCCAAGTATCAACACTCAGGGTTGCAGGCATAGAAAAACGCTTTTCTTTTACCCAAGGAATTACCGCTTGTAACACCAGCATCCCTACTAAAAACAACATGGCGGCGACACCAAACCACCACAAAAATGGATTGCCCATTGCATGGACATCATAAATAACTTGTCCAGCGCCGGCAGGTAAAGGCGGGCCCATCACAGGTAAAGGTTCGGTGATACTTTTAGCCGTTTGATAATAATATGCCATTGGTCGAGTCATCAAAGGCCATTTATACCAGGCAGCACAATAAGGATGTACGTTCGGACTATTTCCCCCTAAATGTAAGTGAAACTTCAAAATTTGCTGATGTACTGCAATAAATCCATAAGTTTTATCTAGTTGAAGGTGAGGAATCCAGATGATACTGTAGATAAAAGCTGGGATGATTCCTAGATAAAACAGCATTTGGAAAAGATTTAGCTGAGTCAAGTTTTGTAGGGATGTATGAGATGAGGGGGATGAGGGGGATGAGGGGGATGAGGGGGATGAGGGAGAATAAGTACTAACCCCTGACTCCTGACTTCTGCCTCCTGCCGACGCTCGCGGACTCGCTAACGCTGCGCTATCCTGCCTCCTGCCTTCTGCCTCCTTCAATGAGGGGGATGTAAAAAATAGTTTGAGGTTAGCAAAAGAATATGTTAAATGAATTACCCAAGCTACTATCCAAATGAGATAAGCACCTGACAGGAACCACAAACCATTCCACTTAGTACCTACTGAGGCACCAAAACCAATGCCAGCAAAAACTAACCAAAAAGAACGTCGCCGATTTTGATTATCTAATGCCAATAATAAAAACCAGTGCCCTAACAAACCAAAAATGACGATATAAATATTACTTAGAGCATACCGAGACTCAACTAAAAAAATACCATCACAAGCTGTGAATAATCCTGCAAGTATTGCAAAGGTACGACGATAACTTAACTGATAAGCGATCGCAGCCACAACTAAAGGAATAAATGAGCCAGTGAGGGCATTTAACCAACGATAAGTCCAAGGCGATCGCAATGATCCTGTCAGCCCATTTACCGTATCGTGCCAAAAAGGAATGTGACTGCCAATCCAAATGCCGATGCCAATCATATATTGACTCAGCGGCGGATGAGCATTAAAGAATGGCGTATGCGTAAGATAATTATTACCAAATTTGGCAAAGTAAACTTCATCAAATACCAGAGTGTTGAATCGCTCCAGTCCCCAAAACCGTAAGGCAAGTGAGAGAATAAATATACTCACCATCCCAATTCGGAACCACTTTTTAGTCATTTGTCATTTGTCATTTGTCATTTGTCATTGGGCATTGAGCAATAATTAATAGTTCTTCTCCCCCTGCTCCCCCTGCTCCCCCTGCTCCCCCTGCTCCCCCTGCCCCCTGCTCCCCCTGCCCCCTGCTCCCCCTGCCCCCTGCTCCCCCTGCCCCTGCTCCCTGCTCCCTGCCCCCTGCTCCCCCTCCACTCTTCAGGTGCATCTAGTTGAAATAAGAGTAGTTCAATACCGTAATACTTGTTTGTTCGCCCTATTGGTTTCATAGCCAGTCTTTGAGTTACACGGATTGAAGCATGATTTTCTGGCTTCACTACGGCATAAATCACTGGTAAGTTCAAAACACTAAATCCGTAATTGAGCATAACTTGTCCTGCTTCTGTTGCATACCCTTTACCCCAAGAAGCTCGCCGCAAGTGCCAGCCTACCTCATAATCTTGAGTGGGTAAACCATCTTTGTCGGGCAATTGTTTAAGAAGGATAGTTCCCATAATTGTTGTACTTTCCTTTTCAAGAATTGCCCAAGATCCAGTACCATTGTTGCGTTGGTGCATTCGCTCGATACCTTCAATCAAGCGCTGACGCTGTGACTCAATACTTGCGGGGCGAGAAGCTTTACCAAGAAAGCGCGTCACTTCAGAATCGCTGTACATTACAAAAGCTTGCTCGGCATCGCGTTCGGGTATCCAACTGCGAATGATCAAGCGTTCGGTTTCCAAAAGATTTGTCATCTTGCTTTTGGCTAAAATAAATCGCCATTCTGCAAAATACTAAGATACTTATGGTTGAGCAGTCAAAAGTTTTGTAGACAATTACACAAACAAAATATGGCGATCGCTATCCTATAGGACTCATATTTGATTTTTAAGGGAGCTAGGTACACTTTTATTCCTTCTTCCCAGTCCCCAGTCCCCAGTCCCCAGTCCCTAGTCTCTACGAGTAATTCACCGAATCAAATCGGATTACTATATGGGCAGTTATCCAGAAGTTCAACTACCGTTGGTTATGCGATTGCAAATTCTGAATCTTTCCGCAGTTCTTCAGATCGGAACCCTAACACAATCCGATCCTTTGATATACCTGCCTTCACCAATTCCCCTGCTACCCCCTCTTCAGTGCCATCACGTTGAATCCAAATTTTGCCATCAATAATATCAATGTGAATCAGACAGCCGTGAACGCGACGTGTTGCAGTTGGAGAGAGTTCTGGCACTGGTTCTCGACCAAGAATCATCACCAAATATCGATCCTGTTCTTTATCAAAAATAGTTTCATGCTGAATATCACTGTAAGATTGACATACTCCTCACCCTTAAAGGGCGAGGATTCTGGAGTCAAACAGCAATTGCAGGGCTAGCCCGTCTTACATCACCTAATCCAATGGTTGATGCCCCAACCATTTGAATATTCACTGAGGCGTTCTCGTCCCTTCCGTTTACTGACTGGCAGGACGGACAACGCCACTCTCTAATAGACAAATCTAGACTTTCTAAAATATGACCACAACTAGAACAGGTCTTGGTAGATGGATACCACTGATCCACAAATACCAGTTGTTTGCCTTTCTTCTTAGCTACCCATTCTAAGATTTGTAGAAATTCTCCAAAAGCTAAGTCTGATATCTTTCTACCCCAAAGGCGTTGCATTCCTTTGAGGTTCAATGTCTCAAAGCATAGAATATCAAACTTGTTGGTTAATTCATGTGCTAACTTCCAAAAGCAATCACGCCGACGATTAGAGATATCCTCATACTTGCGTGCCAAGTTTTTCCTTGCCCGTTCTCGGTTAGCTGAACCCTTTAATTTTTGAGAATGCTGTTTACTAGCTTTTCTAATGGCTTTAAGTGACTGTTTGAAAAATTGAGGAGACTCAATTCTACTACCATCTGAGCAAGTGAGGAATGTATTAAGCCCAAAATCAAATCCCGCTATTTTACTAGTCGTGAATTTCCTCTCCGACTCCGAACAATTATCAACAACCACAACCATAAACAACTCACCCAATGGAGTGCGTTTAATAGTTAATGTTTTGACTGTTCCCTCGATTTTACTAGATTGACAAAATTGATAAACCTGACTCCCAATCTTGACTCGATTCCCACCCAAAAACTTATAACCTGCTTGCTTAAGGGTGAATGATTTGTACTTTTTAACTTTTTTGAATCTTGGCGGTCTAACTCCTTTATTGCTATGTTTAAAAAATAGCTGATAGGCTTTCTCAATGCGTTGACAAATATTTTGCACTGCCTGAGAACCTACTGATTGCCAAAACGGGTTATGCTTCCTCAATTTAGCAATATGAGACTGAAGTTTTGCACAACTTAAATGCTTACCCCACATTCGGTAATAGCGTTTGTGGAGAGCAATACAATGGTTATAAATCACCCCAGACGCATTAATCATTCGCTTGAGGTATCTATTCCGTTTGTGTTGATAGAGCTTAAACTTCAGACTTTTCATATTATTATTGTACGCTTTATTTGGATGCAATAACATGAAGAAATAGCTGAATTCATTGCATAAAAGTCGCCCTATAAGGGCGAGGCTTTAAACCCAATTTTTCGGTAAAGTACTGACCAATTGCCTGTTCGAGGTCTGCTATTTCCGATTCACCACTGAAGGTCTTGATTTCAACAGCAATTTTCTGCGTTCCTTTTTCTGCTATGAGTAACTTTTCGGCTGCCAAATCCACGTAAAGATCCTTTTTCCCCACTTTAGATGAAAAGGATCGTCGGTAATCGTCCAGGCATCTTTGATCAGCGCATTCTTCAAGTTCTCGTGGTAGCGGTCTCTAGCTGGCATAAATTAGTCGAATTACGAATTATGTAGCTTGCTTCTCACTTCTAAAGCGAGTATTACGAATTACGAATTACTACCCTCGACTTTTGCCACTTCCAACATTGTCTTTAAAACTGAATCTGGATTCAGGCTAATCGAGTCAATTCCTTGTTCAACCAAAAACTGGGCAAATTCTGGATAGTCGCTGGGTGCTTGCCCACAAATGCCGATTTTGCGATCGCATTTTTTCGCCGCTTCTATGGCCATTTTCACCATTCGCTTCACACCCTGACTGCGCTCATCAAATAACCGTGCCACTAACGCCGAATCCCTGTCTATCCCCAGTGTCAACTGAGTTAGGTCGTTGGAACCAATTGAGAAGCCATCAAATACCTCAGCAAACTCCTCAGCCATAATCACATTATTCGGTAACTCGCACATTACATAAACCTGCAAGTCATTAACACCCTGCTTTAAACCATTTTTTGCCATCTCTGCTAAAACCAAACGCCCCTCGTCAGGGGTGCGACAAAAGGGAATCATCGGGATAACATTCGTCAAACCCATTTCTTCCCGTACCCTTTTGATGGCATGACATTCTAAGGCAAAAGCTTCTCTGTAGCCCTCATCATAGTAACGCGCCGCCCCTCGCCAACCTAACATTGGGTTTTCTTCATGGGGTTCAAACTGTCGTCCACCTAATAAATTGGCATATTCATTACTTTTGAAATCTGACATTCGCACAATTACAGGTTTGGGATAAAATGCTGCGGCAATTCTACCTATACCTTGAGCTAATTTATCTACAAAATACTGGAGTTTATCGTCATACAGTGAGGTAATCTCAGCAATTTTAGCTTTCACAAATTCGTCTTTTAACGAGTCATAGTGAATCAACGCCATTGGATGAATTTGAATTTGGTTAGCAATGATAAATTCTGTCCGTGCTAAACCGACGCCATCGTTAGGAATTGCCGATAAACTCAATGCTTCTTGAGGATTACCCACATTCATGAAAATTTTAGTGCGGGTGCGGGGCAAATTTTCTAAAGGGACTTCTTTAACTTCAAAAGGTAATAAGCCTGAATAAACTTTTCCTTCTTCCCCTTCAGCACAAGAAATTGTTACCTCTTGACCAGGTTTCAAGATTTCCGTAGCATTGCCGCATCCGACGATCGCAGGTACACCCAATTCTCGCGCGATAATTGCTGCATGACACGTGCGGCCTCCAGAATTGGTGACAATTGCACTGGCGCGTTTCATAATTGGTTCCCAATCGGGATCGGTTCTCTCTGTCACCAAAACTTCCCCGACTTGGAACTGGTCTAGTTTGTGAACATCTAAAATTAGGCGTGCTTTTCCCTGACTAATTGCTTCTCCAATCGCGCGTCCCGTGACCAGAGGGATTGGCGATTGGGAATCAGGGAGTGGGGTAGGGGAAGATTTTTCCCCATTCCCTATTCCCCATTCCCTATTCCCCAATACCAACCGATAACTCCGCAATACATTTCCTGTCTTTTGCGACTGGACGGTTTCAGGACGCGCTTGCACAATAAAAAGTTGGTTAGTAATTCCATCTTTTGCCCACTCAATATCCATTGGAGTGAAAATGCCGTGGACTTGGGAATAATGGTCTTCAATTAAACACGCCCAACTTGCTAGTTGTAAAATCTCTTCATCACTCAGGGCAAATTTACCTCTTTCGCTGGGCGAAACCGAAACATTTTTCGTAAATTTGGAGCCGTCATCATAAATCATTTTCAGTTCTTTACTGCCTAATCTTTTATCGATAATTGGGCAAAAACCAGCTTTTAAAGTTGGTTTAAAAACATAATATTCATCGGGATTTACAGACCCTTGGACAACATTTTCTCCTAATCCGTAGGCGGCTGTAATCAGTGCTGCATCTTTAAAACCTGTTTCTGTATCAATGGAGAACATCACCCCAGAGGTTGCTAAGTCAGAGCGCACCATTTTTTGCACGCCCACAGCTAGAGCAATGCTAAAGTGGTCAAATCCTTTAGTGTGACGATAAGAAATAGCGCGATCGGTAAATAGAGACGCAAAGCATTTGTGACAAGCTGCTAAAACTCCTTCAACACCGACAACGTTGAGGTAAGTTTCCTGCTGTCCAGCAAAACTAGCATCGGGAAGGTCTTCAGCAGTGGCACTGGAACGGACTGCCACATCTGTGTCTGCATGGTATCGTTCACAGAGACTATGGTATGCTGTGGCGATCGCCTCCCGCAATTCTACAGGAAATGGGGTGTGGATTAATAGCGATCGCGCTTTTTTGCCGCGTTCTCGTAAATTTTTGACATCTTCAACATCCAAGTCAGCAAAAAGTTTGCGTAGCTTTGCTTCTAACCCCGCTGATTGAATGAAATGACGATAAGCGTAAGCAGTAGTGGCGAATCCGGTGGGAACATTAATACCTTTGGGTGTTAGCTGTTGAATCATTTCCCCTAGTGAGGCATTTTTACCACCAACTACTGGTATATCAGCAATCCCAATTTCATCAAACCAGAGAATGAGCGATCGCTCTTGGGCAAATAGAGACAAAGTGCTTTTAGATACTATAGTCATAAATATTACCTTTTAAGTTTATACTCAACTTGTAAGTGCATAACTGCTAATATATTTTTCCCATATTCAATTTTAGATTTTTAATCCTCTCGCGTGGTTTGAGATTTGGCGATGAAATGCAAGATGATCGGCAATAAAAATTAACAATTATTCAGTTTAATAACTCGATCAAAATACCGGATGTAATACATGATGGTGCAGCTAGAACGACTCCTAAAAATGGCAGAAGATGAACTAACCCAATACAGCACTGATGCCCGCAAAATAGAAAAGCTACGCCGTAAAATAGGTTTATCGGTATCGGCAGCCCAGCAGGGGCAAGTCAAAGAAGCATTATTAGCTAATAAGCAATCTAATATCATTACTCAAATTGTCGAAGAACAAAGACAAGCTGTAGCCTTACCATTTTGGGGAATTGCTGGATTGGGTTTGTTATTGGGAATTTCTTTAAATCAACCTATAGGCTTGTTAGCATCTGTAGTTGGCACTGTATTAGCTTACAGAATTCAGAAATGGGGTTGGCAATTGCAGGCAAGGAGTTTATTGTTACAAACATTGTCAGATATTGAAGCGCGTATTGCTCAACCTAATAAGTAATAAAACAGATGCACTTTACTTTATAGATAAATTATTTGTGTGTATCTGTAGTTGAATATACAAGTTAATCGACTAGTCAATTGATTGACACCTCGTAAGTACTTAACAATTACTTTAGGATCACCATAGCAAAAAAAATTAGATATTGGATTTGAGATCAGGTATTTATTCAGATGGTTTGCGTGCAATGAATACTGCATGACCCTTTGACAGAAGGTATTGACCATAACTACGGGTTATTTCAACTTGGAAACCCACGCCAGAGAGTTCACTTGCAATAGCTGTCGCTTCGTATAACCGCACGTGATGTACTTCGTCAGATCGTCTGTAGTGTTCCCCCATCTTGCGGAAGCTGGTAATTCGGCGAGTCAAAGTTATTTGCTCTTGATCCTCCTTTTTTTCAACTAATACTACCCAGCCGTCTCCTTCAGTGAATCCCCTAATTGTGGTACCTTGTGCAACTTGTCCTTTCTCCGCAATATCGAAGATGAATACACCTCCAGGAGTTAAGGCGTTATATATGCGGTGGAAAAGCTGAACAAGGGTTTGGCGATCGTTGTCTGAATCAAATAGGTAGCTGAGGCATTCACTAATGGATGTGACGACATTGCATGAGGGAATATCTGTTTTAAATAGTGAATCGATCCGAAATTCGGCATTCGGTACTCTTGTTCGTGCAATATTAATCATCGACTCAGAAATATCGACTCCGAGAACATGATAATGAGCCTTGGTGAGTTCTTGTGCCCATAATCCGCTACCGCAACCCAAGTCAACCACTAGTCCATCATATATTTTGTTTTGAGCCAGGATTTCTAAGATGCCTGGAGCAGATTTAAGAGCGAAGTCACGAAAACCAACATCATGAATAAACGCAAGGTCTTCTTTGTACCACTTATTCATATTGCTTAGTATCAGTTATAGTATTTTGTGCAACTAGGATAGCGAATTTGCCCAAAACTTTTTTGAATACTTTCTCTCAAAAGAGAAGAAACTAGTTTTTTAACAGATACTTTTTTTAAAGCAGCTTTTTAAAGCAGCCGCTTTAACTCAAAATTCTTGAGTTTCTTAACTGATGTAAATATTAGTACCAATCATTGTTAACTTTTTCTACTTTTTTACACGATTTCAAAGACCATCAGCAAAAATTTTAGTCATGTAATATTGGTTTTCCTTTTTATAATCAACTAACGAGATCGGCGATCGCCTCTGAAGCAGGGACTACAGCTTCAGGCTGATAGCGGATGCCAGCTTGCTTGAAGCGATGTAAAACTTCACCCAAGCGATCGCACTCTGCAATCAAACTGATCCTGACATAACCCTCACCTGCAACCCCAAAGGCATTACCTGGAGTAACCACAACGCCTGTTTGTTGCAACACGTTCAGGGCAAAATCTGTGGAACCAACATCAACGGGACACTTCACCCAAAGATACATTGTCGCCTTGGTTTTGGGGATATCCCAACCCAACTCTCCTAACCCCTGAATCAGGAAATCGCGGCGGGTACGGTAGCGTTGTTGTACCTCATGCAAATACACATCTGGCAGTTGCAAAGCTGTTTCTGCTGCTGTTTGTAATGCAGCAAAAATGCCGTAATCCAAGTTAGTTTTCAGCGTCCGCAAACCTTGAATTACATGGCGATTACCCACGACAAACCCGACGCGCCAACCAGCCATATTGTAGGTTTTAGATAAGGTGTGAAATTCCACACCAATATCTTTTGCACCGGGAATTTCTAATAAGCTAGTGGGTTGATAACCATCAAAAGCTAACTCGGCATAACACAAATCATGCACTAGCAAAATTTCATATTTGCGGGCGAAGGCGACGATTTCTTCAAAAAATTCGCGGGGGGCGGTGGCGGCAGTAGGATTGCTGGGATAGTTGAAATAAAGGATTTTAGCTTGTTTGGCAACCTCGTCAGGAATAGCAGCTAAATCAATTAACCAGTCATTTTCGGGTTTGAGAATCAAGCTGTGGATTTTCCCACCAGCGATCGCTGGGCCGCGAAAATGTGCAGGATAAGCTGGAGAAGGAACCAGAACTAAATCACCCGGGTTAACGTAGGCGAGTGCTAAATGGGTTAATCCTTCTTTAGAACCGAGAAGTGGCAAGGCTTCGCTATCAGGATCGAGAACCACATCATAACGGCGACGATACCAGTTAGTGATGGCACGGCGGAAACTAGCAGTGCCCTCAAAGGGTGGATAACCGTGATTGGCGGGATCTTTTAAAGCTGCGATCGCCGCTTCGACAACTGGTGCTGGCGTTGCACCATCGGGGTTTCCCATACCCAAGTCAATTAAATCTAACCCTTGTTCCCGTGCTTTAGCTTTCAGTTCATCTAAACGGGCAAATACATAAGGTGGTAGTTTTTGTATGCGTTCTGCTGGGACAATCCAATTTAAACTCATAAAACCTCGTCACTCATTACCCTTGGGCGAAACTCGATTTGTAGTATCTCTACTATCTATAGGTGCAGTGGTAGAAACCATTGCTGCCATCAACTGTTCTGGCGCGACTTTAAACGGTAGTCGATGGATGTCAGAATTAGGAACTAGAGCCATTTCGGCGGCTGTTTGCAATTCGCCTAATGTAATATTGCCCAATCCCAAATCACTTAATTTTTGGGGTAGTCCAATTTCTGTGTAGAACTTTAACAATTGTTGCCGTGCCGATGCAGCAAGTTGATTGCCTTGTAGCATTTCTTCTAAACGCAGTTGCACTAAAATCCCAAAAGCAACTTTTTCGCCATGAATACTGCCATGTCTTGAAATATGAGTTAAACCGTTATGCACGGCATGGGCGGCAACAGTGCGACACTGTGCCCCTCCAAGTCCCCCAACTACCCCAGCGAGTAACACAGTGGCATCTACCACTTCTCGCCAAACCTCACAACTTGGTTCTTCGAGGGCGGCGGCTGACTTTTGCAAGAGGATATCTCGCAAAACTCGTGCTTGTTGCACCGCAGCAATAATTAAAGTGTCTTGCAAGTGTCCACTGCTAACTGAGGCTTCGTACCACTTAGCGATCGCATCACCAATTCCAGCTACTAAGGTACGTTGTGGTGCAGTTTTAATCAAGTCATAATCGAGTATCAATAAATCGGGACAACGAGATAGCCCCACATCGTAGAGAAAAGCCCCATCTTCCGAATAAACATTCGATAAGGCACTCCAAGCTGCACAAGTAGCCCCAGAAGTAGGAATTGTCACCACTGGTAGATGTAACTGCTGCGCGACTAATTTCGCTGTATCTAGGGCTTTGCCACCACCAACACCGATAATCACATCAGCTTTATGTTCTTTTGCCTTCTTTTGTAAAGATTTTAGGCTAACTTCGCAGCAATCTGCACCATAAGAAGCTTGGACAGTATGTAACTGCTGCGCTTCTAAAACTGGTTGTAAATTTTGTTGGCTAATGGCGAGAGTAGACTTACCTGCCACAATTAAGGGACGACTTCCCAAACAGGCAATCTCTGCTGCCGCTGTTTGCAACACCCTAGAACCACGGATTACTTTTGCGGGGGAAACTGTGAGCGTAAATAATGAACTAGAGGTTTGAGTAGACAAAGAAGGTTGAGTAGAAAAATTATTGGGCATATAATCTCGTTTGCCAAAACCTTGATATTTCTTAATCAAATAGACTGGCGATCGAGGATACTTGTTGCCAAGCTGGTTTTTGGATGGCTCCAACCTTCCATCCGGCTTATCTGGATTTGAGCCAAGCAATTAAATAGACAAGTCCTGTTGCCGATTGATTGAGTAGTTTGACGACATTGCTTGAATCTATAAATACCCATTGACCTGAAATTCCGAACTATCAAAGTTTTGAATAACCGTATAATTAATTAACATTACCATTGTCAGATTCTCAAAAAAAGCAATCGAGAATTGATAATGTGTAGGCGATCGTGCTATTTCATGCAATTTTTAGCTACAGATACATAAGTAAAGTATGCAAATATATGTTCCTACAACCCCTTGATTTGCTGCAAAGAATTTTGAAAATGGCAACAGGGGCAATTAGGATAAAAACTGATAAATTACAACTATTAGTACCCATTACCCCACGCTGATTAACTTTTTCCTACAGTATAACCACTAAAGTGTGAATATTTTAATCTAAAAATAACCATTAATGTATCAGTAAATACAAAATAATTTCTGTCATCCTGATAACAAGCATGGAGGATTGGGAACTGGGGACTGGGAGATGGGGGAGATGAGGGAGCAGGGGGAGATAAGGGAGTAAGTAAACAATTATTATTCTTCCTCATCCCCCTCATCCCCCTCATCCCCCAGTCCCCAATCCCCAATCCCCTTAAGCATTGGATTTTGGCAATTTGGCAAAATTGTCTGTGTAAATTTTGACTGTTACTGGGGAATTTTGATGAGAAATGAGCGATCGCTTGACCTCACCCAAGTAAACTGGGACAGAAATCCCTGTTTCCGGGTGGATAATGGTACGGGCGCGAACTGTCAACTTGTCGTCTTCCTGTGTACCTGAGCGACCATAAGAAAAGAGATTACTAGCTGCTTGACGTAAAGTTGCTTCTAATTGTGTGGGTGTAATTTTGGGTGATGTAGCAATCACTGCTTGTGTTGAACCATTGTCATAAACTAGAGTGTACCGGACTGCTCCGGGAATCGCAGTCCGACTCAAGGGGACTATTGAGAGTGCAAATAAACCACTAGTCAGCACCAGCATAAAGCCAGTTGTACCCACCAGCCGAAAGCGGATGCCCCATTTGAGAATAAAAGCCAAAAATGTCAAGGCAGCAAATACCAATGTAGCTATACCTGACCATTGGGTGTACTGAAGAAAGTTAGCTGTTGTGAGCATAAGGTTGGTTATGGAGGCGTCTTTTTTTCGTTACCGACACACCCATTTTACCGATAGCTTACATCAATTACCTGTGAGGTTGCATAGATAGAACAACTTGCTCAAGCCTCTTGTATCACCAAGCCTAATTTTGTGTAGTTTCACAAAGAATTGATACTACACCATAAAGGTTATCGGTCATAATAAAGTTTCAACTTGTGTTTAGCCTAAGTTTAGCGGTGAATGGAGCCAACCTCAGAACAATTGAAACAGTTATACAGAGTCTTGACTTGGCTAACGCGAATGTATCTCCCGGTTTACCTAGTTAGCTTAGATGAGCGAACAGATAACATCGTAATAATAGCAGGTGAAGAGACGGTTGTAGTAATTAATCCAGAAGGAGAGGTTGATTATGAATAAGCCTAACTTTAGAGAAATGACACGCAAGCAATTGCGAGATTATATCTTACAAAATCGTGGCGATACAGAAGCAATTCACGCCCTAACATTACATGTTCAGTCTAATGGCAAACGTCTTAATTCAGTAGATGAGCTACAACAAATCATCCAAGAAAAACGTAGCCAAGGCTTAGAGCCATAGCTAAAAAACACATCATCATTCCGTTAGTGAGTAATTTGATTTTGTTAGGTTTTAGCGAATAAAGCTGGTAAAGAAATTGCTTAACTGACTTCCCCAGCCTCCCCAGTTTTTCTAAAATAGTATTGGCTCACCAGAAACAATATGGGAATTTTGAGATGTCTGCAATTTCGTTTGAACACTATCAATGATTGCTGGCCAATCGGCATCTTTGTTCCATTCACAGCGAATCCTGGTTTTAGTCGCCGCGTCGTAGAGGTTACAAAAAACCACATTTCCTTCTCCAGCAGTTGCAGCGATAATCAGTGGCTTGGAAAAGTCTTGGATTAGCGATACAGCTAAGAGGAAACTTTTAGCAAAGTTCGTTTCTTTCCCAGTCCTAACAACATAAATATCATCCGCTCTAACATAGATGTCTAACTTAATGTTGTCCTTTCCCTTAAATTCTTTCGTCGTTAATTTAAGTTCTGATATATACCCAGCTAATCCTGTTTGTGTGACAGGAGTAGTTATTTGATTCTTGTTATCGTAGTTATACCACAAATATGATTCCCCGTTTAATTCTCCATTTCTCACATGCAAATAAATAGGTTCTGGCGGGTTACAAAGACCTAGTTTTATTTCAGTAACCATATTTTACATTCCTGGACAAAAAATCAAACTATTTCAGATATTTCGTCAAATTCAATATTTTTTAAATTGTGTTGTAGCGAGAAAAATAATAAATATACAAAAGGGCATCTACAAGAGATGCCCGTCATGCAGGAAAACCCCAAAGGGATGTCCCTACACCTTCCCAACAATCAGCAACAGTGACTAATTAGGTATTAGTCACACTCACAGACGTGAATATAACAATATTATTAACTTCAAACTCTCAATGTCCCCAGTGCATACACTGAAAAACTAATAGCTAATTTTGATAAGATGCAAGCCTATCTTTTTTGTGATAACGATGTACTACTCCAGCAATGGCAGCCAAAATTAGCCATGAAAGCGCATTCAAACGAAAATCAAAGAGGGTTACATCTACTGTATTCAATAAAATCCACCCAACAAAGGACAGAAGATAACTGAAAAATATCAATTTGTCTCCTGTATTTAGATATTTTGACTTTTGCAGTAATTGGACACTTATAATTAAAATCCAAGCTAGTAAGCCACAAAATAAAAAAGTACTGGGAAAACCAGTTTCAGCAGATAACATCAAAAACAAGTTATGGGGATGACCCAAGGGAATCTGCATCTTTGCTCTGTAAAGTGTACTAAAACTGCGTAACCCCCAACCAGTCCAAGGATGTTGTTGAGCTAAAGACCAGGCGAACTCCCACTGAGTTTTTCGCATTAAAGCGACTGGTCTATCTGGATACATATCGTCATTTAACCTTGCCCAAAAGAAGGCAGGAACTACCCAGCGAAAAATGTGAGCCACTGATGAGGGAGCAAAAGCTGCCAAAAGCACACTAGAAACGATCGCCGCAACGCTACCGACAAGAATGCGCCAACCTTGGTAGAGCGCATAAGCTAAACAGGCAAAAATAGCGATCGCCCACCCATTGCGTGAGTTGGTGAAAATCAAGGTAATGAAATTTGCAATCACCGCCACGGTTAGGAAGAGAAAGGGAACTGGGGAGTGGGGCGCAGTAATTCTTTCCCCTCTGCCCCTCTGCCCCTCTGCCCCTCTGCCTCTTATGCCCAATCTCCAATACCTCATCCCTAATCGCCATTGTTCGATCCATAACCCTAGACTAAGAATGAAAACTATTACTAGATAAGCTGCGAAGGTGTTAGCGTGCAAGAAAAGTGAAGCGATACGACCTGGTGGATTTCCTCCTGGTCTAATTGTCCAACTCAACACAACCCACACAAACTGGAACTTGAAACTCCAGCCTAAAAATAACTGTCCCAAGCCCATAATTACCACTGGCATCGAACCAATCACCAAAGCCCAAGCCATTTGCCGCAATTGGGCAAATGTTTGAATCAGAGCGCTATGGGCAGCGAAAAGTAAAAAGAATGGTAATAAATTAAATAAGCCGAGGAAAGCTGCTGTTTTGTCTTGGGCAAAGCCAGCACTCACGATCAGCAAAAAACTCAAAAGGGCAAATCCCCAGTTGAGGGGGCGGCGATTAATTTTGCGGGATTGTTTCAGCCAAGTTATTAATGAGACAAAACCTACAGTCACAGCCCCCACCAAAGGACTCAATGGGAAGATTAACAGTGCCCATAGAGAGTAGTTCCAAGAAGATTGCCAACGAGATTTGAAATAGTTAAAAACCTTGTTCAAGCTGGCTCCCAACATTCCTCACGGGTAAGGCGAATTTGAGCTAAGGTGAAGATAGTAGGGATAATCCGACCATAGTTAGTGGCGATCGCTCTCCAGCCTAAATCCGCAAAAAACCAAGTCCACATCATTGGGCCGATCACGGCAAACATCATGCGGGCTGCCCCATAACGAGCTGCACTTACTGTCATACCCCGTTGCGCCATTTGCATCGCTACATAGCTTTGAAATTGCGTTGCAGCTGCTTCTGAGCCTGTAATTGCCGCTTGTTTGGCTACTTCATAAGTAGCAAAGTGGATGGCAAATTGACGGGCAATTTGCTTAAGTACTAGTGGCTGGAGAAGAGAAGTAACCGCTAGCGCACTACCGCCTTTGAAAAGCAACCCCAAGGGGTCACGTTGCAATAAAAGTGGTAGGGGTTGTTTTAGTTCTGATTTCAGCAGCTGACGCTGCACCTGTACAGTCAATTTTTGCTTTTCCTGTTCCGGTAATTTTTTCCAAACCTGTCCTAACAGATGTAAAAATACTTCTGCTTCTAAATCAATGGTTGCCAGCTGATGAGAATAGGGAATTTTTAGATACTTACATACTTGAACTAACGCTTGTCGGTAAGTTACCTGCCCCGTGCGTCCCCGTAATACTGTCATCCCATCTGCCGCCAAAAAACGAAAGCGGCCCTCTAGTGCGTCTAACCAAGCCTTGCGGTCTTGGCTTTGTACTTCGATGGGTTCGGGTGTGTGTACATAGTCTAAGGGATTGAACTTACGACTAAATAGAATTGCCGTTAAGTCTTGCAATTCTTCTTCGGTCGCTAACTCTAGCGCCGCCCTCATTTCATCCAATTTCCCTTCCTCCCTTCCGTGCAGCTTTCTGTACCTTATTCTACTATTAGCTTTCAGCAGTTATTAGTAGTAATTTTGTCCTTTGATAATAACCAATAACTAATGACCAATAATTAACTAGGGACTATTGACTCATGACTGATATTGCAGTGATTGGTGCCGGAATTGCCGATTTAGTCTGCGCCCAGCAGTTAAGTCAAGCTGGATATTCGGTGGTAGTGGTGGAAAAGTCGCGTGGTTTGGGAAGAAGACTAGCTACATGTCCCTTCCTTGGCTGAATACTCCCGAATGGATGCAAGTATATTAGACCTCTTGCAAAAGTTCCATAAACCCCACCCCCAGCCCTTAAGAGCCTGCTCTTAGGGGCTGGGGGTGGGGTTCTTTTTTTGGATTTATGCAAGAAGTCTATTATTGGCGTTATGCCTTTTTTAGCCATCCTTGCCACGAAGCTTTTTTGTCTGCTGGAACTACCTTACCTTTCGTTTGCTGTAGTGATTGGTGTGGCGGCAATCTTGTCGAAGGTGCGATGCTTTCTTTCTGAATTAGCTGCGGCTGATGAAATTAATAATCTGTTGCGTCATTTTATTTTCGATAATGTGAACTTTTAAAATGCTTTTCCCCGATCATTTCATCTGTCGCTAGAGTGATTCTGCATTTTGATTTAGTCAGTTATCAAAATACTGACTAAATCAAAGTGCAACAAATAAGTTTTTTAGATGAAATAGCAAATTTTATTGTAAACCTAAAAAGTGATGTCAATTACCCAAAAAGTTTAACTTCATTAAAAATGTGTTACTAATTCAAGTTGTTTCATCGCTGTTAATCTTGATCCCATAGCCTTTATGCTGCGTTTTATGTAGATTTCTGCCTTTTTGACATAAATTTGAAATAATTAGGATTATAAATATAAAATGTTGGTAATTTACCAGCTTATTGGACGCTGTTTTAATAAGTCATGCTGTGAGACAGTATAAACTTTAACTAAAATAAGCAAAGCCAGATGTCTGAGACTTTACCAAGATAAGAGGTTAGTTTCGGGGTTGATTGCATCTGTCAGTTGAATTACTTTTAACTGATTGTTATCACGATGTAGCCATCTAAAGAAGTTATTTTCTTCACCAAGCATTGACTCGATTAAAAAAGGAGTTTAAAAACCATGAAAACGGTAGTCAATTTAACACAACAATCAATAGTCGGAGAAATTGAAAGTATTTTGAATACATATCCATCTCATCCATATCAACAAGCCTTTGCGATTCCTGATTTACGTCAAGAACTAATTACTTTCGTCCTCAATCGCATTCCTTCCTTTTACAACGTCATGTCTGACGAACAGATTCTGCTTACGGAGGCTGAACAAGGAAGCTTGGCTTATTACAAATTGCCTCGTAAACCCTTAGAGCAGCAACTACATTTACAAAATTTGATTCACCAAGGTATTTGTTTAATCGTTCAAGAGAAGTCAGATTGGATTAGCCATCGTGTTTGTGAAACAGTTCAACCAGCTTGTGAACCCTCTCACTGGTTTGGTTAATAGTTCTAATAAGATTTGGCTCTCTGCTGAGATATCATAACGTCCGCAGTGAATTTTGAATTTTTGAGCTAATCCCACAGCCTTTAGTTGTGGGATTAGCTCAATATTTTTTTAAGTAGATTCCTCTTGAGGTGTAAACTTTGACAATTACTAAGTTCAAAGGATATTCCCAGGATATGAGAAAAATAACTGCTCTAATGCTAAGTATTTCCGTGAGTGTTGGGTTGGAAGCATTAACACCCAAAGTCACTAATGCCCAATTGTTTTACCCACCAGCAAGCGATCGCCATTCATTAATGGTAATTGGTCAAGGGGTAGTGAGAGTGCCAGCAGATACAGCGGATATTGAGTTGGTATTCAGTAGCGGAGGTAGCAATGATGAGTTACAAACGCAACCATCATCTCTACCCCAAACCCGCCGCATATCCTCACCGACTCTACTTTTAAATTACAAAACAGCAGCAGAATCTTTACCAAGTAAAAAATCCCTAACTAAAGCAACTCTCCAGCCTGTGGTGGATAGCTTAGTTGCTAAAGGGATTAGTGCTGATAAAATTCAAATGCAAATTAATCCTAATTCCAGTGAAAATAACGCCAAGATATTAGTGAGACTAGAAAAACCAACGCGCGATCGCGTCCAGGAAATTGTTGGTACAGCGAATAAGTCCACGAGCCAAATTGAAAACCTTTCTGTCAAGAGTGTGGGTGTTGAATATGCAGTAAATGACTGTCAGGCTTTGCAGAGTTCAGTTTATCAATCAGCGATGAAAGATGCTCAAAGCCGCGCTCAGGCTTTAGCAAGTGCAATGGAAGTTAAACTTAGTACTCCTTCTGTAGCCGAGCCATTTTACACATTATTTTATCCCTCATGTAGTTCTAAAACTGGAGTTCCTTTACCGTCGTTTGCTAGTTTTTTATTATCACCAGCTTATAATCCAGATGCCCCGGCAGAAGTTGAAATGAAAAAGGATATTTTTGTGACATATACAACTAAATAAACATTTATATTTAGTGCGATCGCACTTTGATATAGTCAAAATCGGAAGTGCGATCGCTTAATTATTTTTCCTCTGAGTCCAATCAATAAGGATAGGTGCGATCGCGCATTTCGGGAAAGAAAACAAAAAATAGTCAGGTAATTCAAGTTGCGTTAGTTTAGGAGATGGATATTTAATAATCAATCAAGTCTCCTGTCTGCAACTCCTGCCATTCTCTATCTTGCTCGTAATGTAATAACATTAACTCAGCTTGTGCTGCCAAAATGCATCGCCGTTCTTCTAATGACAATTTCATAAACTCCCGACGGTTGATACTCTTAGCTTGTACAAGTGTTTCCGAAGCTTGTAGCTGTGGCGTGTCTCTCTGAGGAGTAGAATTTGAGATTTCCATACTTTCTCAGTAATTTTTATAACAACTCCTAATTTATATTTATTTTACTCCACAGCTATAATATGCGTGTTCATAATCAAAATAAAATATTTACTTGAGTCTAGACTAGATTGCTGATTTCAAACTTCAGTAATGAAAAAACTCCAGAAATGTTTGTGACAAATCTGGAGTCAGGAAAGATACGCATTTACCTATACCAAATTTTCACCTTAAGAAAATCCTACGTCATCCGGGTATACACTCAAATGTAGATAAAAGTGTTTGAGGATTCTCGTTTACAATTTTTCTCTGTTATAAGTAACGCAAAACAGCCCCAGATAAACTGAGGCTGTTTTGCGAGAGTTGTTTGGTAGGAGGGGCACATCAATAAGTGATGCACGTGTTAAATATAGATAATTCAGTATGCATCCTTATTCAGCCATGTTTTGACATATCAGGATGATTGGGAAAATTTTTATGGCTTTTTCCAAAAAGAAACTCCAGATGCACTTAAGGCATTCTGGAGCAGTAACAGGTTTCTAACATCAATCAATTTTGACATCTGCGATCGCCCGATGTCGTTAGGGTATATACTCAAATGTGTTTTATGTCTACTCATCCGCAAATAGACCAGCAAATTACCTTCTTTTCTACCCATAACCTCAATGTATCTACAGAATTCTACGAACAAAAGCTAGGTTTGGAGCTATGGCTTGACCAAGGAACCTGTCGAATTTATACTGTTAGTGGTTCTGGATACTTAGGATTGTGTCAAGCAAGCGAAAAATTAAGTCCTCCAACCGACAAACAATCAAGTGTTATTTTTACCCTGGTGACACAGCAGGTGGATGAATGGTTTGAATATCTCAAAGAACGTGGCGTCGAATTTGAAAAGCCACCTACACTAAATGAAAAGTACAACATTTACCATTGCTTTTTTCGCGATCCTGATGGTTATTTGATTGAAATTCAACGTTTCGAGACTAACGACAAGAAAAAAGACATAACCAAATAAGTTATGTCTAGACGTTTAATTTACAGGGCAGGATTTTTACAGGCTAGAACTTTTTGATTTACTGGGGTACATGATACCGACTAATGCTGTATGAACATTATCAATAGGAATATACCTTTTCTTCCATAGATTTATCGCGATGAAATGTGGAGTTTATGCAACCACGGAAAAATTTTTATATTTATTTACAATTGCCATGTAGGCATCGCTTTTGACTTTTATATAATGTTTACCTAATTGACGATCAAAAAGCTCTTTGTGTCAGTACTAATAATAAGTATTTAACCAGGCTTGAAATTGGATAACAGAAACTAAAATACAATACATAACCGTCAGGATATCATGTTCTTAGCAAGAATAGTTTTGGTTCTTCAGTACTTAGTATGCTAAATTAATTTGTGAAAAAGCTGAAAACATTGCTGCACAAGAAAAACAGGCATTATTTTTAACATTGTAGGCAATTTTTGGGACTTAAGCGTTCTAAACTTGATTTTAAAGTCCAGTTTTGATGTTTAACTAATAATTTGGCATAACAGGTACTGAAGAACCATAGTTTTTCAAGTATCTCTTTGCTAATTGTGCTACTTTTATAATGATTATTTTTAAGCTATAGCAGTCCTAAATCATTTGTGAAATTCTCTGTTTGTTTTCTTCTCTACGAGACGCTGCGCGTTCGCGTAGCGTTCCGAAGGAAAGGTGGTGATCTTGGCGGCTTCTCTACGAGACGCTACGCGTTCGCCTAGTGTTCCATTCGCGTAGCGTCCCGTAGGGAAGGAAAGGCGGTTCGATAATTTTCACAACTCAAATAGGATTGCTATAACAAACGCTAAATTTATTAAACCGATAAACATTTTATTAGGGTGACTACATGATAGCCGAAAAAATTAAATGGTTACGCACAGCATTACAACCTAAAGGTTCAGTAATGAAAGCAATTTTCAAACATATTTTATGGTGTGGAGCTTTCGGATTTTTGATTTCTCTGCTTTACCATTTTGACAAACGTGTATCTCAGCCTAGTTTAGGAAGTGTTATTCCTAGTATTGTTTTAGGCTTGTTACTTGTCTTTCGGACAAATACTGCTTATGAGCGATTTTGGGAAGGGAGAAAATGCTGGGGATCTATAGTAAATAATGTCCGAAATCTAGCGCGGCAAATTTGGGTATCAGTTGATGAAATTTCACCAGAAGATAAAGACAAGAAAATTACAGCATTAAACTTATTGGCAGCTTTTGCTGTAACAACTAAATTACATTTGCGAGGAGAAGCTGTCAATAGCGAGTTAGAAGACTTAATGCCATCTACTAAGTATATAAAACTGAAGATTATGAATAATCCCCCCATAGAGGTTGCCTTTTGGATAGGAGATTATTTACACGAACAGTATAATCGTAATTGCCTGAATAGCTACCAACTAACATCTATGCAAGAATTATTGAATAATCTTGTGGATAATTTAGGTGCTTGCGAACGTATTTTAAAAACGCCTATGCCGCTTGCTTATGCTATTCATTTGAAGCAATTGCTAATACTATATTGCTTTCTGTTACCATTTCAAATAGTACAAAATCTCGGTTGGTGGACAGGTTTAATTTCTGCTTTGGTTGGGTTTACTGTGTTTGGCATCGAAGCCATTGGCTTAGAGATAGAAAATCCCTTTGGTTATGACGCTAATGATTTACCATTAGATGCAATTTGCGAGACAATGAAGCGCAATATTGACGATTTAATTACTTTGACTCCCAATGCGCGATCGCATCAAGATAGTATAAGTAATTGAAAAAGTTGAGAATATTGATTAATAACAAAGAATATACAGCAGTTGCAAGTAAGTGAGGTACAAAATGCAAGACTCACGCATCAGATAGAAAATATCTTTTCACAACCGCCGAATCGCCATCTCTAAACCTTCACATACACGAGTAAGAAAATCTAAATCCAAAGTAGCGATCGCATCACTAGCTTTGTGATAATGTGGATTTCGTAAGAATGCCGTATCTGTCACCATCATTGCTGGATAACCTAAATCCCAGAATGGTGCATGATCGCTAAGTCTGGTTTGAGGAACTATTAAACCTCGATTCGGCACGGGTAGCCATTGACTAGATACGCCAGCTTTGCGAATATTACGACTCATCCCAATTAAGTCAGGCAATGTCCGTAAATTACCAATTAAAGCAATAAAATCACCTGTATCTGGGTAGAAGCGTTCCAGAGGAGGGGGATAACTTTGGGAGCCAGGTGTAGAATCTTTATAGCCCAGCATTTCTAAGGAGATCATTAAGCGTAGCTGTTGCTTTTGTTGATCCAACAGGGCTGCATAGTCAGCACTACCCAGTAAGCCGTATTCTTCCATATCGAAAGCAACCAGCCTTAAGGGATATCTCACAGGTTCGGCAGCAAACTTTCTCGCCAATTCCAGCAACACCGCCACACCTGTAGCATTATCATCAGCCGCAACTGTTCCCGGAACGCCATCATAATGAGCGCCAATTAAAATAGGTGGCAAATCCTTTTTTTGCCCTTTAGCTGGGGATGGTAAATTTAATATCAAGTTATTACAAGTTTTCCCTCTGACTTGAAAGGTGTGGATTTCCACACTCCCCCATTGGGAAAATTGCTGGCGGATATATTCTTGGACAAAAAAATGCCCAGCCGTTGCCATGTAAGGATCGCGTTCTCGCGCGATCTCACTCAAGGAAGTCTGTAATCGCTCTGTTAAATTCAAATCTTTTAAGTAGTCGCAATAATATGAGAATTTTCAGGTACTCAAAAAAGCAGAGCAAGCATTATTAAGATTAACTTACCAATTTGCAGATACCTTAAACAGAAGTAGGCGGATATCAAGAATTGAGGCTGCTTGGGCACACCAACCATCTCAATGCTATCCTAGTCTTGCAACTATCTCCTCTAGCTGCACTTATTAGCTTACTGCCTTAATGATGAGTATTATACCATTGGGGTGTTTTTATCTTGTAGCACAAAGCTAGAGGTAGTTCCGCCCAATCATAATAAATATATAAGACACTTTAGGAGAAGAGTAACGCATGGGCAAGGTAGTCGGCATCGACTTGGGTACAACCAACTCAGTAGTCGCCGTGATGGAGGGTGGCAAGCCGGTGGTGATTGCCAATGCAGAAGGAATGCGAACAACCCCCTCCGTAGTTGGTTTTAGCAAAGAAGGTGAAAGGGTGGTTGGGCAAATGGCACGGCGACAAACCGTCCTCAATCCCCAAAATACCTTTTTCGCTGTTAAACGTTTCATTGGCCGGAAGTATGGCGAACTTAACCCAGATTCTAAGCGTGTACCCTACACCATCCGTAAAGACGAAGTAGGTAATATTAAAATTGCCTGCCCTCGTCTGAATAAAGATTTCGCCCCAGAAGAAATTTCGGCAATGGTGCTGAAGAAATTGGCAGACGATGCTAGCCGCTATTTGGGTGAACCAGTCACAGGGGCAGTGATTACAGTACCCGCCTATTTTAACGATTCTCAGCGGCAGGCAACCCGTGATGCTGGCAGAATTGCCGGTTTAGAGGTGCTACGGATTCTCAATGAACCGACTGCGGCATCTTTGGCTTATGGATTGGATCGGGGTGACACGGAAACTATCTTAGTATTTGACTTGGGTGGTGGCACTTTTGACGTGTCGATTTTAGAAGTTGGTGATGGGATATTTGAAGTCAAGGCTACTAGTGGCGATACGCAACTTGGTGGGAACGACTTTGACAAAATAATAGTAGATTGGTTAGCAGAGCAATTTCTGGAAACAGAAGAGGTAGACTTAAGACGCGATCGCCAAGCTTTGCAACGTCTCATGGAAGCTGCGGAAAAAGCCAAAATTGAGCTTTCTGCTGTCAGTGTCACCGACATTAATTTACCCTTCATCACCGCCACGGAAGATGGCCCCAAACATCTCGAAACTCGTTTAACTCGTTCCCAATTTGAAGGTTTGTGTGGTGATTTGGTAGGACGATTGCGGACACCAGTAAAACGAGCGCTCAAAGATGCCGGACTTTCACCTAGAGACATTGAAGAAGTTGTATTAGTTGGCGGTTCTACACGAATGCCAATGGTAAAGCAGCTTGTGCGGGACTTGATTGGTACAGAACCGAACGAAAACGTTAACCCCGATGAAGTTGTGGGAGTGGGTGCAGCAATTCAAGCCGGAATTCTTGCAGGCGAACTCAAAGATGTGCTGCTTTTGGATGTCACTCCCCTTTCTATGGGATTGGAAACCATCGGCGGCGTGATGAAAAAACTTATTCCTCGCAACACGACGATTCCAGTACGTCGTTCTGATATTTTTTCTACGTCTGAAAATAACCAAAATACTGTGGAAATTCACGTAGTCCAAGGTGAACGGGAAATGGCAGCAAACAACAAGTCTTTAGGACGGTTCAAGCTGTATGGCATCCCACCAGCGCCACGAGGAATTCCTCAAGTTCAAGTGTCATTTGATATTGATGCTAATGGTATTTTACAGGTAACAGCTTTAGATAGAACCACTGGGCGAGAGCAGAGTATCACCATTCAAGGCGCTTCCACCTTGAACGAGTCGGAAGTGAATCGGATGATTCAAGACGCTCAAAAATACGCCGATGTGGATCGCGAACGTAAAGAGAGAATAGAAAAGCGGACTCGTTCTGAGGCGTTGATCTTCCAAGCAGAACGACAACTTAGAGAAGTCGCGCTGGAATTTGGTATGCAGTTTGCCCGCAGCCGTCGCCAAAGAATTGATAATATTTGCCGACAACTACGAGAAAGTCTTCAGGAAAATAGCGATCGCGGTATCGATCAAGCCTACGCCGACTTGCAAGATGCTCTCTATGAGCTAAATCGGGAAGTCCGCCAGACTTATGCTGAAGATGAAGACGATGACTTGTTTGGGACTATCCGTGACATCTTTACTGGCGGTGATAAAGAACGAGAACGCGAATCTCCCAGAGATACATATCGAGAACGCGACTCATACAGTAAAGACTATGGCAAAGATTACGGCAGAGACTATGGCAGAGATTATAGCCGCGATAATCGTTCTTCCTCTTATGAAAGCCGTCCTCCACGCAAATCACGCCCAAGTTACCAAGATAACTGGGATGATGAAGAAGACAATGATTGGTTATAAGAAAAGTTAAAAGTAGAGACGCGATTAATCGCGTCTGTACAGGAGTTAAAAATAAATCTTTCAACTCATAACTTCTAACTCCTAATTAATCCAAAATCTAAAATCTAAAATTTAAATAACTGACTATGCAAAATTTGCCGAACTTTCGCGATTACTACGAGATTTTAGGAGTATCTAAAGATGCCTCTGGTGAGGAAATTAAAAAGGTTTATCGGCGGTTAGCAAGGCAATATCATCCCGATCTGAATCCAGGTAACAAAGAATCTGAAGAAAAATTTAAGGATATCGGCGAGGCTTATGAAGTTCTTTCCGATCCAGCCAAGCGATCGCAATACGACCAGTTTAGCCGCTACTGGAAGCAAAAAGACTTTGCAGGCAACAAACAAGCACCAAAGGCTAAAACTTGGCAGAGTGGCGCTAGCGATCGCAACGGCAATCCGGACCTAGATCCAAGCCAATTCTCCGACTTTGAAAGCTTTATTAATCAAGTTATCGGTGTCAAAAATAAGGGTGGGGCAAGTAAATCTAGTAATGGCAATACTAGCGATCCATTTCGTTCCCCCAGAACAAAAGTTGCCTATACAGTTAATACTCCACCACCTCGCATAACCCGTCGAGATATAGAAGCCAGATTAACGCTTCCACTAGAAAAAGCTTATCAAGGTGGTAATGAACGGATTCGTTTGGAAGATGGGCGATCGCTAGAAGTTAATATGCCTCCAGGGATGGTAACAGGTCAAACCATCCGTTTGCGGAACCAAGGCGTTGGTGGTGGCGATCTATACTTAAAAATTACCGTTGAACCTCATCGATTATTTAAGCTAGAAGGTTTAAATATCCTCTGCCAAGTACCTGTTACTCCTAGCGAGGCGGTTTTAGGAGGACAGGTAGAAGCACCTACTCTTGATGGGCCTGTGAAAATGACCACCCCTCCCGGAGTTAGGTCTGGTCAGAAATTTCGACTAGGAAATAAAGGTTATCCCAGTGATGATGGTAAACGTGGCGATCAATTAGTAGAAATTCAAATAGTTACACCGAAAAATATTAGTCAAGAAGAACGGGAACTTTACGAAAAGTTACGGCAAATTGAAACCTTTAAACCCCGTGCTGATTTAATACGTTAGGGATGAGATAGCATATCAAGCTATTGACCAAAATAATTAATAACTCATAATTCGTAATTAATGGACAGAGCAACTTAATTTATCAATAGAGAAAAAATGTAATCAATAGACCTCTTGCAAAAGTCCTAAATGCGTGGGACAAGTAGGTTAGAGTTGGGTAGCATCTATGACCTACCTTAAGGTAAAGAGCCTATTTTTTTGTACAAGCATTACTGGCTGACTCTAATAATTATCTGTCTCGCCCATCCTTGCTTCCTAAATTTTAGACCTTAATCCTTACTAACTTAGTTAAAATGCCCGAATTAAAGTGCCTAGAGTTGGTGCACCTAAAACTGAAGAAGCTAAATTTCCTGGGATATTTCCATCAATTATCCAGCAATCAATCCCTAAGCTAGAAATAGTCAAAAATTCTTCAACTTTCTTAGCCATCCCGCCAGTAACATCTACTGATTTGCTCTTGCCCAAGAAAGGTTTAATTTGAGAATAGTTAGCCTGAGTAATATTGGAAAGTACTTGCCCATCTTGGTCATATACACCTGCATAATTCCCAACGTTTATTAGTCGAACTTTAAACTTACCTTGAAGATAGAAGTATTTCGCTAGTTCTGCTAGCATTGTATCTGTGGAGAGGATAGTACCGCCAATAGCTTGATCTAGAACGACATCACCAAAAACTAAAGGAATCAAACCTGCTTGTAGACTATTTTCTATCACACTAAAGTCACTCTTCAATAGTTTTTTATTATGAGTGATTATCATAGTAAGAGGTGGCAAACTTACCACTGGCAAACCTGCTTGTAAAAAAAAACTAGCTAGTAGGAAATTTAAATCTAAAGCATCTTGGTGAACTAAGCAGAACCCTAGTTTTTCTTCGTCACATAAAAAACCATTAATTGTATTATATTTCTTCGCTGATTGGTGGGCGAAAGAACCAGCACCGTTACCAATAATCAATTTAAGATTAGGATTTTCATGTTTGATTAGGCTCACTTGCTCGACCAATTGTGCCATAACTTCTCTTCGAGCAGTATAAGGTTTATCCTTATCAGTAATTAAGGAACCTCCCAGCTTAACTAATACTAACTCCATAATAAAATGTTAAATAAGGGAAGACAAAAACTTACGGCAAAGTAATCATAAACAAAAAAAATCAAAATTACTAGTACCGTGTGGCGTAAATACGCCTACCATTTTCAAAGACTGCAAATGATGATTTTTTCAAGGTTCGTAATGGTGGGTTTATTTCCGCCGTGCTGTACTAGTAAATTCAACGGAATTTAACAAATGCTACTTTCATAATCAGCACATTCAGCAATCCCAACATTGCTCTACATATTTCCAGATATTTTCAATATCTTGCGCTGCTTGAGTAGAAATCCGAAATCGACTCATAGAGAATCGCTGTTAGCCAAATTTTGCTGTCCTCGTGCTTTAATATCTGCAAAAAAAGCTGGAAGTAATTCGTCGTTATATTCAGTATACTGTCCGCTATCAAGTTGCTTAAGACCAATGTCAATCTGACTGCGTAATGCTTCTAACTTGAGTTTTTGCAGTTCTTCCTCAAGGCGCTGGAGTTCATCTATCATCTGCTGAAACGCCTGTGCCTCATGCACCACAACCTCAGCTTTCCCATTCACTGTTAGTACAAGCGGAGACTTTGTGGCCTTGATCCGCTCGACGTAATCTTTGGCATTGCGCTTAAAGTCGGTAAGAGTTTGAATATTTTCAAGATTGATTTTGATACGCATCGCATCTAATTAAATGCTTTATTAAGATATCTTATCAGATGCTAGACCTGCTGTGTCTTCTTCAATTCACAAAGGATTTAAAATAGAAAAAATATCTTTGAGCAAAGTGACTCAAACAGATGTGAATCAAAACTGGGCAATGCCACAAAAAAGCAGCGAACCAACTTATTACTCCCTGCTAGGACTGCATCCCTGGGCATCGGTAATTGACATTCGACGCGCTTATCGGCAACTGAGCAAGCTCTATCATCCTGATACTACAGACTTGCCGACTGCGATCGCTACTCCCAAATTTCAGCAAATCAACGAAGCTTACGCCACCCTTAGCCATCCAGAACGGCGCTTCCGCTACGATTTAAAAATTGGCTATTCCCGGTTTGGAGTGATTCAACCACCCCCTGATTTGAATCATCCCGTCTCGCGTTCTCATGACTGGTCAAAATCAGCTTACCTCGATGCGAGCGATCGCCCCTTATCATCTGGCGAAATTTTTGCTTTATTTATGCTGGTGTTAACATTTGTAGGTTGTCTGTTATTAGCAGTTGCCATTGGCTTAACTCGTGGCGAGGCTGCTTTCCAAACCCATAAACTGCAATCAGCTGCATCTGTACAACAGCAGATTACCTATATGTTGCAACTAATTACCTATCTGATAATTAAAAATTAAACAATTCTCCGATCCAAAATCATTCGACTGAGAGGTTCGACGAGCGCTCAGTCGGGTCGTACTCACAATGAAGTCCAAAATCCAAAATCTAAAATTCCTATGGCTCTTCTTCCTTCTGATACTCCCCTATATAATCATCCCCTGCCACAAATTGAGCAGTGGCTAAAAGACCAAGGCTGTCAACAAGACGAAACACAAAGGCATTGCTGGCGTGTACAGCGACCTAGTTGGCAAGCTGAATTATGGCTCGATGTTGAGCAAATTGTAGTGCGATATGTCCAATCTGGGGAAAATGGACAAGATATCCAACGCTCATTCAAGTATTCTCTTAGTCGGAATGATGTAGAACAAGCTGTGTTTTCTGGGCCATAAGGAAGTGCTTAATGTATTATGGGACTTACGTAAAATCCTCAAAAAGCTTAATTTATCGAACTGCCTGATCTGCAATATGCTTTTGCCAACGCATAGCGTCTCGTAGAGAAGAATCGTAGAGTGTGCGTAAGTCCTATATTAGATTAAATCTAAAAGCAGGAGTTATAGCTGGTAGAGCTTCCAATAAGTCCGTTACAAGGTTGCTGCCCTATAACAAGAATTAAGTAGGTCGGTGTAAATAATTATTGTTGGGATAAGGCAGTTCTTGCTGGGGACAGGGAGCAGGGGGGAAAGAGTTTGAGCCTTATTTACTTTTCTTCACACAGTTTGGTTTTATTGCACCGACTTACTTATGTATCAGATTTTGTGACCAATGCTTTAGGAGTAAGTTCACTACAAATTTCCAGCAGTCGAGTGACAGCACGCGCAGCTGAAAACTTTTCTGCAACGTATTGGCTGGACTGAAAACCCCGGTTAATTGCTTCATTTGGATTATCTAAGCAGTATCGCATACATTTGGCTAATTCTTCTGCATTTTCGTTTTCAAAAAACAGGCTGTGCGGCCCTCCTACTTCTGACAATCCTCCCATTTTTGAGACAATAGAGCAGGTTTGAACGCTAGAGGCTTCTTGCACTACGTAACCTGCCGGTTCTTGCCAACGAGATGGAGCAATTAAAGCCAAAGCATCTTGAACTTTTAGAAGTACTTCTTTTTGAGGAACTTTACCTAAAAAATTAACTTTGTTGGCAATTCCTAAATCAGACGTTAGCTGTTTTAATTCCTGAGATTGTTCGCCATCGCCAATAATAATAATTTTAAATTCTTTATTTTCATCTTGTAAAATTCGCGCTGCTTTTAATAAAATATCTACGCCTTTGTCTGTAGCTAATCTGCCGACAAAAATAAAATTATATGGCTCAGATAAGTTTTCTAATGTTTTAAGCTGGGTTTTTGACTTGATTTCAATCGGATTATATAACGTATTAACTGACCAAGGAAAAGCAGAAGATTCTCCTAAAAAGTTACTACAAGCTGTATGATAATCGGCTAAGAAGGCAGTAGAAAGCCGGGTGGTTAGGCGTGCCCATTTGATAAAAGTGTGTAATTTCCACTTTAATGGATAATTAGCTTTCGGCAATGTGTGTTTAAATTCAGCTTTTAAACGTTGCGTCAACTTCATCTGCTCATAACTAGTATGAGTAGATTGATAAAGGGAATAATGATATTTAATAATTATCTTTTTTCGCAATGCTTTACATAATAAAGTAAAAAATAAATCATTTGAATTCATGTGGACTATATCTGCCCAAGCAATATAACTAAACCATTTGGCGATATTATCTTGTCTGGTAGAAATAGTTTTAACTTCAATCAATCTAGCTTCCAACTCAGGAATAATAGAAAAAATGTAAGTTAAAACTCCACTAATTTCATTGTCGTAATGACGGTGTTGAATTAATATTTTCATACATCAGGTATGGGAAATTTTGTATTTATGGGAATTGTGGTTGAGCATAACTGAAACTTGGGAAAAGGATTTTTTTCGATAGTTATAGTTATATAATTCCCACAGATGCTGCTAAAGTACCATTCTCTTCGCCACGGGCTAAAAGTTTAGTCTGACAGTAGTGTGTAAAATTATCATCAATTTGAAATACCTGCCGATCGGCCTGAGTGTTACCCAAACAGGAACCAAAAGCCATTATCCTTGGTTTGACTTCGTAGCGTCTACTCGTGAAAGAGAAGTAACAAGTCGCACTATCGCTTCGACTATCCTAACTTCTTGGAAGAATTTGTTTGGAGACACAAGTGCTGGTATATGTCTTTAACATACTTTACATATCCACTGACCAATGACCAATGACCAATGACCAATGACCAATGACCAATGACTAATGACCAATGACCAATGACCAATGACCAATGACTAATAATTAATTTCTTTCCACCCATGCATGGATGCTATGCCTTTTGTAATCCATTCGATCACAATTGGGGGAGCTTCTGATATCAAAATACTAGGATAAACTGCTGCACCCCAATCGGGATGAACTAACACACGGCATTGATTTTTAATCACTGGATAGTTGAGCAAAGCTTTGACTACTGCTGTGTCGTCGTGGGGGATTGCTCCGGGATGGGACAGTAAGGGATAGCCTGTACGAGGGTCAATCAGGTCAGTTAAATAGCCGCGATCGCGCAGATTAAATGCTAAATCACAGCCAAATCTCATAAACTTTTCTCGTAAGCGTTCTTTCTCTGACTCTACTTCTGTTGTCTTTTCGACTAATTGATAACGTGATTGCTGTAAGACAATCACTACTCGTAAAAATGGTTGCCGTTTCCAATCTGGTAATATCCGTTCGCAGTTGGCACAGATATATTGACTGGGAGCATGAATTGAAATTTGAACCGCTTGTCCTGTTTCGCCAACTAAATTAATGGGACGGGCTTGCTCCGAAGTGTAAACCTTGGGATAGTTCACTAAATTGATTCGGCTTATACAAATTTTTTAATTTAATCTCCGGTATAGATGATACCTCTTAAAAGTTAAGAAAAATCATCATTTTTCTATAATATGTTACTTTTTTTGGAAGCAGTTAATAATAATTTGAGAAATTTAATCCGAATTTTATCCTTTATTAACCTGTTCTCATAGAATTTGCTGCGATCGCTCTAGGCATTGGCATAGGTTCAGCTTGTGGTAGACAAGCGATGCCTATGGCAGGCTACGCCTACTGCTATAAAATATGTTCGATCAAAATCCTAAAAAAGCAAAGCAGGTTAGAGTAAGCAGAAAATAACAAAAGTAATTATGTCTGCCAGGAGATACTTCAGCGCGAATTTCTCACAAACAATAAAAAATCAATTTATATGGACTGATGTTAGA
>NZ_JAVRBM010000062.1:0-57050 GCF_034531255.1 Nostoc sp. ChiQUE01b
AACTCCAAACTCCAAACTCCAAACTCCAAACTCCAAACTCCAAACTCCAAACTCCTAACTCCAAACTCCTAACTTCTGCTTGGCTCTTGGAGAAACATGAGTGGAACAAGGGCTACTAGTCGGAATAAACCAGAAAGGACAAACAAGCTTAGTAAACCTCCAGATTGGGCAAATTGGACGATGAAACTGCCTATAGTTGTGCCCAAAGCACCACTTACTCCAGCAACGGCAGCTGCGATCGCAAAATAGATAGACTGATTTTTAATTGGTGCGATCGCCAATTGTATATTGTTGCTGCACAAGTCAATTGCCGCCCAAGTCCCTCCAGTCAAGATGTGTAACAGTGGCAACCACAGCCAGATGTCAAGGCGATTAACACTAATCCCCAGCCACAGCAATGGTGTAGCTGCAACCAAAATCCCAATACAGATGAGGATGGGACGATTGCCTATCTTGTCTGCTAATTTTCCCCACAGGATAAACATCAGCAAAGTCGCCCCCGCCTGAAAGGTGTTGTAGATAGTCACATAGCTCACATCCAAATCCAGCGTGTCGAGCATATAGAGGTTAAAAAAAGGACTGCTGAGGTTAACAGCAAGCGTCCAAAAGCTGAAATACAGTAGAAAAATCAAAAAGTTAGAGTTTTTCCAGATGCTGTTAGTTGACTGGTCTTGTGGCAAATGAATTGATTGAAGCACTTCAGAAGATTCATCTTTTGCAACCTCTGATTGAATCTCACTGGTTTGTGGTGACTTGCCATAATAAGTGTTTTGCGATTGCGGATTCATATCCACCTGGAAAGACTGACACCCTAATCCCATAATCCCAAACACAACGCTTACCAGTAGAACTATCCCATAACCTTGTAGAGATCCCCCGTACCAATGTGATACAACTAGACCAGCCATTGGTACGCAAACCAAATTAGTTAGACTAGCAGCACTATTGCGTGTCCCAAAATACCTGCCTCGTAATCGCCGGGGAACTATCATTGACACCCAACTTAGCCACGATGCAGTTCCTAGTCCTCCCAAAAGATTGCTAAATAGAACAATCAAGAGTGTCAATATGACTAACTGGTGAGCATCAATCACTCCCAAGCTGGCGCTGGCAATACCAATTACTAAAACCAGCCATAGCAGCCGACCAATTCCGTGTGTCCGAAGCGAATATTGAAAGCGGCTGGTGCTGCGTTCCGACAAGTAAGCACCCAACGGCTGAATGAAATTGACCAACATGGGGATAGAAGACAGCAGCCCAAATACCACTGGACTAGCACCCAACTCCACCAATAAATTGCTGAGTAAAATCCCGCCAGTTCCAAGAGAGTAAACCGATGCTAAGACAGAATCCGCAGTAGAGGCTTTTAAACTAGTGCGAATAGTATCCTTGGAAATTCGAGAGTTTGAAGAGATTGCTGTTGCTGGTGAGGCAATTTGGGTAAATTCCAGAGTCAATGGCGCAGTTGTTTCAATCTGAACAGAATCCATAAACATAGATTATGGGTGAAGTATCCTCGGATAAATCAGGTTGTACAGGAAATCAGTATGCTTGAATTAGCATTGCTGATAATTTTTCGTTATTTTAGCTTGCAATTTTTAACCAAAATTTCAAATAATTAACATATCACTCCTTAATAACACAAGGTATCAGCGAGGAAAGAGACGTATTATTTGTTTGTGAACAATAAAGGATTATTTAATTTTTTGGCATTGGTGATGGCGATCGCGATCGCTATTATTGCTTGTCAAAGCCTACAATTGCCAAGCAAACCGTTAGCATTTACCGCAGTCACCATCAAACTTAGTGGTTGGGGAGGTTCTCCCGTTGAGCAAAAACTCTTGAGACAAGTACTGCAAGACTTTGAAGCACAACATCCAACCATTAAGGTCAAATATGAGGTAATTTCTGACCAATACATGGATGTAATCAAAACTCGTTTAGTTGGGGAAGCTGCGCCCGATGTTTTTTATCTGGATGCGCTGGAAGCTCCTTTCTTGATGAGTCAAAATGTCTTGGAACCGTTAGATAGTTATATCACTCCCAAATTTGACTTAGTAGACTTCGAGGATACCCTACTCAACAGTTTTAAATATCAGAACCAGATTTACGGTCTTCCCAAAGACTATTCCACCCTTGCTTTGTTTTATAACAAAAAAGCCTTCGCCGCCGCAGGCTTGAGTAATCCGCCAGCGACTTGGGATGAATTACGTAACTACTCGCAACAATTAACAGGCAAAGTTAACAAATATGGCTTTGGGGAAATTCCAGAATTAGCACGTCAAGCTTATAAAATTAAAGCCTTTGGTGGACAACTTGTCGATCGAAATGGTTATGCTACTTTTGCGAGTGCAGCAGGTTTACAGGGTTTAGAGTTGGTAGTAAACCAGTATCAAAAAGACCGCTCCTCTGCTCAAAAATCTGATGTGGGGACAAACTCAGGTAGTGAAATGTTTGGTCAGAGTAAAGTGGCAATGGTGATTGAAGGTAACTGGGCAATTCCCTATTTAACTGAAACCTTTCCCCAAGTAGAGTTTGCTACCGCACCAGTGCCTACGATTAATAACAAAAAAGGCACAATGGTGTTTACAGTTGCCTACGTAATGAATAAGCAAGCACAACACAAAGCCGAAGCCTGGGAGTTGATTTCTTATCTCACAGGTAAAGAAGGAATGCAAAAGTGGACAGGAACAGGGTTTGCTTTGCCAACACGTAAATCAGTGGCAAAGAATTTGGGTTATGACCAAGACCCATTGCGATCGCCATTAGTAGCGGGTGTGAATTATGCTATACCGTGGCAGGTAGGTCAGTATCCAGCTGCGATCGTGAATAACTTTGATAACCAGTTTGTCAGCGCCTTATTGGGACAACAACCATTAAAGCAGGCGATGCTGAAGGCAGAGAATGAAGCTAATCAGCAAATTAAGACGATGGAGTAAGTAATCTTGTGTACTGAGTTTTTTTCACGCAATCAAATATGAGTCCTATAGTTTAAGCATTCTGACTAGATTAATTGCGAAAACTAAATTAGCTATATCTGATAATAATTAAAAGTCTGGTATAATTAATAAGCTAAATTCCTAAAGTGATTGATAGAATCAAGCAGCACACAAAGGTTATAACTAATAACAATTAATTAATGTTCAAATAAATATACTCACTAATTATTCTAAATGTAAAAAATAAGCGATTAGTATGGCTTGACATAAATCGAGCTATTATTTTAATTAGCCATACAAGTTCTTGAGCAACTTGTCTCAGGTAGGCAAACTTTCGCCACAGTGTACTATATTAAATTTTTGTCCCGATATCTAGATAAGCTCCTATTTTTCTCATATAACAAGAAGATCGCAGAGAAAATCACAGGCAATTACAGTCAAGAATAGGCATACTGAAAGAGGGAGAAAAAACTTTAGACCACTCCCTCCCAAATCGGCGTGAAGGTGATTAAGCAACAATGAGACGTAAATCTACTGGTAGATCGGCTACTACTTCTAAACCCTCTATTTTCCAATCCCCTCTATTTAACTTCACCACCATCGCAATTATGGGAGGGGTGTTGATTTTGGGAATTGGGATTGGCATTGCTTTTAGTTCTACAACCACATTGACTCCATCAAATGTAGCTTCCCGTGAATTTATAGACACTAAAGCACCGAATCCTGAAATTTGTGTGCAGTACGGAGCCAGCGCGATGGTGATGGACGCTAGACTGTTTGTCACTCTCAACCCTTTTAATGTCTATGTTGCCCAGCCGAGTATGCGTCCTGGATGTGTGATCCGACAAAATAACTGGGCGCTTTTAGAAAACCGTAAACTGGTGACATCTGAACAGGTAAATGAGTGCAAAAATCGTCTGAACACTTTTGGCTTCACAGGTAATTTAGACAGTGACAAACCTGATATTAGGTGCATATATCAGAATGAAGCTGCTCAAAACTTCTTCACGGCTCAACCAGGAGCAGTTGGAACACCTCAAGAAACGGACAGATTTTAGATTTGGGCATGGGGCAAAACAGTTCCGAGTTTCGAGTTCCGAGTGCTGAGTAAAGAAGTGAGATTCCCCACTCAGCACGGGCTAAACGCCCCGCTTCCGCTAACAGCACTCAGCACTCCTGAAGAGCATGGGGCATTGGGCATTGGTTATTGGTTATTAATTCTTCTCCCTCATCTCCCCCATCTCCCCTGCTCCCCAGTCCTTTGCGATCGCATCTTCCTTCATCAGATCATTCGTACTCATCACGTATAATGGTCAAACCTAAAGCTTTGTAGGCACTCAACATATTATTAGATACTGTAGGTGCGGTTACTAGGTAAGTCAGGGCATGAATGGACTCCACTAGATAAGGAGCAGCCGTATCTAATTTTTCTGCTGTGACTAATCCTACTACCTCAGCCGATCCAGCAATCATCGCTCGTTTGACGTGCGCTTCGTCTAGGTTAGGTACACTAATCCCAACTTCTGGATGCAAACTGCAAACTCCCAACATGCACAAATCTGCACGAATCATCCGTAATGTCTCAATTGTGACAGTACCGACGTTTACCAAGGCTTTTTTGTAGAGTTGTCCACCTAACATCACAACCTCTATATGGGGATGTTCTGCTAAGGCAACGGCGATTGGCGGACTATTTGTGATCACTGTTGCGTGCAAATCTAGGGGCAAATGACGGGTTACTTGAAGAGTTGTTGTACCTCCATCTAAAATTACTACCTGCCCTGTACAAACTAATTTTGCTGCTGTCCGAGCGATCGCTTCCTTTTCTTTTGGCGCTTGCTTTTGGCGATCGGCATAACTGGCGGTGGCTGGAGATTTAAGGAGCGCTCCCCCATGAACGCGTTGCAATAGTCCGGTTTCTGCCAGTTCTCGCAAGTCCCGGCGAATCGTATCCTCAGAAACTTTGAGAACAGCACTAAGTTCTGTCGAAAGTACCTTTTTATCACGACGCAGAATTTCTAAGATAAATTGTCGTCGTTCAGCAGTTAGCATAATTAATTTTCCTGAAATTGCGTTTTTGGACTTGAAATTGCATGTTTGTGAGTTTATACTTATTGATATGCAAGTTTTTGTACGGTAATCCGTAACTTCAATTGAATTCAAGCACATTCATGCACAATTGCATGTATTAATTTTGGCATTTAATGAAATCACACGGTTCCACAATCGTTCCGAGTGGTTAGTTTGAGTTTGGATAATTGTTGCCCATCGGGGTTTTAACAATTTTTTTTGTAGTGCGATCGCGCGCATTCCGTCTGTTCAAATTGTTTTTTATTCAATTAAGAAACCATGACTATTATGAATACCCAATTTCCGATCGATCTCGGTGCTTACAAACCTTTAGCGCTCAATCCCGCAAATTCCAGCCTCACAGCTGAACAGCGAGAGACTCTCAAAGCGAATATTCAACTTTGCCGAGATGCGATCGTCTTTTTTACAGCGACTGGCGCTGCTAGCGGAGTGGGTGGTCATACTGGCGGGCCATACGATACAGTGCCAGAGGTGACGATCCTCGATGCCTTTTTCCGGGGAGCATCGGAGCAATTTGTACCGATTTTCTTTGATGAAGCAGGGCATCGAGTCGCCACCCAATATCTAATGGCAACATTGCATGGTGATTTACCTGCCGAGCAACTTTTACGTTATCGGCAAGCACATTCCCATTTACCGGGACACCCCGAACTAAAACTAACTCCTGGTGTGAAATTTAGTTCTGGCCGCCTGGGTCATATTTGGCCTTACATCAATGGTGTGGCAATGGCGAATCCAGGCAAGGTTGTTTTCTGTCTCGGTTCTGATGGATCGCAGCAAGAAGGCAATGATGCTGAAGCTGCTCGCTTGGCTGTAGCTCAACATCTCAACGTCAAGCTGCTCATTGATGACAATGATGTAACGATCGCCGGACATCCTTCTAAATATTTACCTGGTTTTAGTGTCGCCAAAACCTTAGAAGGTCACGGGTTGAAAGTACTTCAGGGAGAGGGGGAAGACTTAGACGATTTATACCGTCGCATTTGCGAAGCTGTGAATACTCCCGGAGCGATCGCTCTCGTTAATAAACGCCCGATGTGTCCTGGTATTGAAGGTTTAGAAGGCTCTATTCATGGTCATGATGTAATTCCTGTAGATTTAGCAGTTAAGCATCTAGAATCTCGCGGACAAACTGCGGCTGTCGAATACCTTAAAAGTATTGAGAAACCCAAACAAACATATACGTTTCTGGGTTCCAGTGACAAATGGGGCGCTAACCGCAGTGTGTTTGGCGAAGCTGTGGTGGCTGTTCTCAGTCGCATGAGTGAAGCGGAGCGTAAAGAAAAAGTTAAGGTCATTGATAGCGATCTAGAAGGCTCCTGCGGTTTGAAGAAAATTCATGATACATACCCAGAAATATTTATTTCCTCCGGCATTATGGAACGGGGTAACTTCTCTGCTGCGGCTGGATTCGGGATGGAGAAGGGCAAGCAAGGTATTTTTGCGACCTTCAGCGCCTTTTTAGAAATGTGTATCTCAGAAATCACGATGGCACGGCTGAACTATTCCAATGTTCTGTGTCATTTTTCCCATGCGGGTATAGATGATATGGCAGATAACACCTGCCACTTCGGTTTGAACAATATGTTTGCCGACAATGGCTTGGATGATGGCTACGCAACACAGTTGTATTTCCCAGCAGATGTTAATCAAATGACAGCTTGTGTAGAAGCTGTGTTCTTTGAGCCTGGACTGCGGTTTATTTTCTCCACCCGTTCCAAGGTGCCCAATATTCAGGACAGCAACGGCAATGACTTATTTGGAAGTGGCTACAAATTTGTTCCCGGTAAAGATGAGGTTATACGAGAAGGGACGCAAGGCTACATTATCAGTTTTGGCGATGCTCTTTACCGTGCCGTTGATGCTGTAGAGCGTCTCAAACAAGAAGGGCTAGACGTTGGTTTGATTAACAAAGCAACTTTAAATACCATTGATGAAGAAACAATTACCAAAGTTGGTAATGCTCCTTTTGTGCTTGTAGTAGAACCTTTCAACCGTCGCACTGGCTTAGGTAGTCGTTTCGGCTCTTGGCTGCTAGAGCGGGGGTTGACTCCCAAATATGCCCATCTTGGAACTCATAAAGAAGGTTGCGGCGGTTTGTGGGAACAGTACCCATATCAAGGTATCGATCCAGTCAGCATCATCAACAAGGTAAAGGAGTTAGTTGGAAAAAGGTAATTCATTTATTAGGGCATAGCGCATAGCAAATGGCGCATTGGTTCGATTTCCCATGCCCTTCAGGAGTGCTGAGTACGAGCGATCTGATGAAGGAAGATGCGATCCCTGGGGAGCAGGGGAGATGAGGGAGATGAGGGAGATAGGGGGACAAGGGGACAAGGGGACAAGGGGACAAGGAGGTAAACAAAACTCCTAACTCCTAACTCTTAACTCCTAACTCTTAACTCCTAACTCTTAACTCCTAACTCTTAACTCCTAACTCTTAACTCAGCACTCAGCACTCAGCACTCCTAATGCCCAATTCTCTATTTTTATTTAGTTTTGGGTAAAGGTTGACCAAATTCAATGATCTGGGGATCGGGAGCATTGGGGATTGTTGGAACTGGAAATTCCGATATTCCCAAAGGAGGAATGTTATTTAAATTATTGGGTTGATTTGGGAAAGAAGGAGGGGGAAGAATCGAAGCAGGTTGTTGAGAGGATGTATTTGGATTTAGGGGAGGTACGGTGACAAAAGGCTGTCCTGAGTTAGTAGTAGTTGTTGAGGGCAGTTCATTGGATGGAGGCGGAGCTGTGAGTAAGGGCGATTGTGGATTAGTAGTTATGGGTGGGTTACTAGGCGGCTTTTGGAGTGTTTGAGGTTGTTTCTTGGCTGAAGGTGCGGACTTTCCTGGTTTTACGGTAGTAGTTTTACCAGAAATAACCGGACGTAATACCCAGCGAGTGGAGTTTTTTCGGGAAACGGGTTGCAGTTGTACCTTTTTGGGATTAAAAACAGTCCCTGCTGCTAAATCTAAGACAATACGTGTATCATTTGCGTTTAGCTGAGAAATGCGAATGCTTTTGATTGCTCCAGAATAATTTTGTTGCGTGATAACTTTGCCCAACTTAGTATTCGGTAAATCTACAACTAGACGAGAGGGTTGTGCCAAGTAGAAATAACGAGGGGTTGTGCCTGCTGAGAGGGTGATTTCGAGTTGCTGTGTCTTGGGAGAAAAACGCCAATTATTTAGCTTTGCCCCTGGTGTAGCAGCACTAGTGCAAGTTTCGAGGGCGATCGCTGTATAAAAGCCTAATATACTGATGCTAAATAGCTGCTTGCCCCATTGATAAAATTGCTTAGTCTTTAGTCCCTGATCCATTCTGTTTATTTGCTCCATAAAACCCATACAATGCGCTCACATTGCTGTTTACTTCGCGCTTCCAATTCCGTAGACACGATTCATCGCGTCTCTACGCACTCCCCAATTCAATTAGCTTTTTCGGGCACAGCAGTAAATTTCAGAGTTTGTGGAATACCATTTACGGTTAATTGACCTGTCATGTTACTTTTATCGACAAGTTGCATTTGAATTGTGACTGAATTCAGAGGATCGTTTTGGGGGCGAGGAATATTACAAAGGATTGATCTGCCTACTTTCCCAGATAAATTTAATTGTTGATTTCTGAAAATGCCTGCCAGAGAGTGCTTTTCGTCAGTGTCGGTTTTAGCGTTTGCCGGTAATACAGAGGCATTTAAGTAAATACCTGACTGCTCAATGTTTAACGTCAGAGTATCCGATTTTTCACAGTTAGGCAAATTTTCCGCTAAGGTTAGACGATAGCGACTGCTAATTGGAGGAGGAGCCTTAAGATTGTTTTCTCCGTAAACACTGACAGTTTTAAACAACAGTAGTACTGAACTTATTGCTACTCCGTAAAAAGCTAAAGATTTGAAGTTGAAATGATTCATAAGACCTCACGGGATGCGGGAAACTCAGGCACAAAGCGTGCCCAGAGGGAAGCGGCTCGTGCGGTTTTAACCGCAGTCAGAATTAATTGTGCTGGATGAGTTATAATACCTCAGTAAGTACAGAAGCCAAATGAGCGGTGACTTGACTGTAACGGCGGGTGATCAGCAGGGAAGAGGAACATTGGATGGCTAGTTGATCTGTATATCTTCCCAAGGTTTGACGCTCGATACCCCAAGTGCGGCTAGTACCAGCAATTGTCAGGTCTACATTTTTTGAGGCTTCGACTACAGCTTGGATTGCATCTGGAGTTTGGACAATTTTGATTTCGATGCGATCGCGTACACTACTCGGTAATTGCTCCATCATTGTATTTAATTCGTAACTCAATTCATCCTTAAGCTGATTTTCAGATACAACCTGCAAAACCTGTAACAAACAAGTCTCACGGTTAATTAGCAGTCTCAGAGCTAGTGTTAATGCCAAATCATCATGAATATTTGCCGAGTAAGGCACCAACAAGCTTTCTAAGCGATCGCTTCCCTTGTCTATAAATACTGCAACATCAACTGGCGCAGTAGTGAGCATTTGACCAACTCTTCCACCTAAGCGGTTGCTACTAAAAGCTGGACGATGCCATCCCACAAGAATTAAATCAGCTTGTTTGAGTGCAGCAATCTGTGCAGTTTCCCGTGCAACATTACTAGATATGCGAATGATCGGATGCACATGAGAGCGTATTTCTACTGGTTCAAGAGTATTAATCAATTCTTCTAGCTGCTGCCGACGCTGGGCAATTAATCGGTCTGCTTCAACTGGCGTACTTTCAAAGGCATAATCTTCTTCAAATTCAATCAAGCTCAGAGGGTTAACAAGGGCGGGATGTCGGGAGTTGATAGCGATGCTTGCTGCCAACTGTAGCAAGCCTTTTTGGGTACTGGGATTAGCCACTGGCACCAAAATTCGGTAGGGACGAATGTAAGTTTCGGCATCAGTAGCGCTGGTAGCTGTTTGTTCTTCTAACTCTGGTTCCACCACATCTAACCTAATCAGCTTCTTCGGATATGTCCATTCCAGCAGTGGCGAGGTCATGAATGTAGTTACCAATGCCATAATTACCAGCATGGTAAATATTAAGGGGGAAATTACCCCTAACTCTAGACCAATGTTTAGCACTATCAGTTCGGTTAAACCGCGAGTATTCATTAACCAACCAAGTGCCGAGGCTTCCCGTTTACTAATGCCACTCACACGGGCCGCTATATAAGTACCAACGTATTTGCCTGCGATCGCCACTCCTAAAACCAACGCACACAAAAGCCACAATTCGGGACGATTGAGCAAGCCTATCTGCGTTTTTAAGCCACTGTAGGCAAAAAATATGGGCAGCAAGAAAATTAGGACAAAATCTTCCGTTTTTACTGCCAATTCCCGTACTAAATCTTCATTTTTGGGCATGGCTGCTCCCAGTAAAAATGCCCCAAAAATTAAGTGAATCCCAATTAGTTCGGTGATTAGTGCCGACGCAACCACGGCCATATAAATCCCAGCTAGCAGCACTTGGCTGAGTCGTCCCGCACGGAGGTAATGTTTGGCAAGGCGTTTGAGGAACCAACGGCCAGCTGTCAAGATCAAGCCGATGTAGACGATGCTAGCGATAATTGTGGGTATCGCATCACCAAAGTCGCCTGTCCGAGCAACTGCGATCGCTACTGCCAAGAGACACCAAGCTGTGACATCATCCACTGCTGCACAAGTTAACGCCAACGTTCCTAAACGTGTTCCTTGTAAATTATTTTCAGTAATAATTCGCGCCAACACTGGGAAAGCAGTAATCGACATCGCCGCCCCTAAAAACAAAGCAAAGGCGGTGAATGATACACTTGCATTAGAAACTAGGGGATAAAGTATCACCGCTAGCAATGTTCCTAGAGAAAACGGTACCAAAATGCTGACATGAGAAGTTAAAACTGCTACTTCTAATTGACCGCCGAGGTATTTGGGATTTAGTTCTAGCCCAATCAGAAACATGAAAAATATTAGTCCCACCTGAGACAAAACATTCAGAAAAGGAAATGTTTCTGGTGGAAACAAGGTAACTGCTAAATGGGGAGCAACTAAACCAAATAAAGATGGGCCGAGCATAATTCCGGCGACAATCTCACCAATGACCAGTGGTTGCTTAATGGAACGGAATGCTAGCCCTACGAGCCGTGAAAGCCCAATAACAATCAGCACCTCAACCAGAACGAGAATAACTGTGTGCATGGTTTCCTTAAAATTAACTATCTGGTTTCCCTAAGATAATTCTTTAAAAGACTGGGAAATGTCAAGCTTGTTAGATATAACCAAGAGTAATTTGTGCTTCGTTGTTATATGAATTATTGTTACGATGCAGTTCCAGCCGTAAAGCACGAATTCTGATAATTTTAGTAGATCAATTTAGAAGAACTTCCCAACTACCAATATTAATAAATTTAGGTAATAGGTAGTCATTTTCTAGTACTGCTTAAACGCTACTAAAAAAATAGCGTTTATATGTAATCCTATTTGATTTGCTCTGTGTTGAGAGGATTCAGATCCCCGACTTCTTGAAGAAGTTGGGGATCTTTTTATTCATAACTTATTTAGGATTGCTAATAGCCAGAGTTAAAGCAGAGAATTTTAACCAATTACTAAGTAATTAATTTGATATTTAAATTTACTTAATTAGAATATTTCTCATAGCTTGTACCGTGCAAGAAAAAGGCAATCAGTGGTGATGCCATCAGGGTAGTAATGACTGCCATAATAACCATGATAGTGAATAAAGTCGGGGTAATTATACCTTGTTCCAGACCAATATTGAGGATGATTAACTCCATTAAACCACGAGCATTCATCAAAGCGCCAATAGTTGCAGATTCGCGCCAATTTTCCCCGGCTAATTTTGCAGCTAACATACAAGCAACACCTTTACCGAGAATTGCGATCGCAATAATTAACAGCGTCACTCCCCACAAAGTCGGTGTGTTTACCAATCCAATTTGAGTGTTTAATCCAGAGAAAACAAAAAAGATCGGTAACAAAAAAGAAGTAGTTAAAAACTCCGTATATTGGCGAATTTGTTGGGCGAATTCTTGGCGTGGTGTCACTGCTCCCAGTACAAAAGCACCGAATATTGCATAGATGCCTGTGACATCGGTAAACCATGCACAAAACATCAAAATTATCAACATTAAAGTCAAAGTTTGTCTGTTCACACCTTCGCGTTTTGTCATGCGTGTGAATGCTTTCAGTAGAGGTTGTCCGAGAAAAATCGCAAATAGCACATAGCAAATGCCACCACCAATTGCTAATATGGCTATGCTCAAAGAATTTTTCACGCTAGCAAGTACGATCGCTAGCAAACACCAAGCAACTCCATCATCTACCGATGCTGCACCTAAAGCCAAAGTACCGAAGCGAGTTTGTGCAAGACCGCGTTCGTAAAGAATCCGAGCTAACATCGGAAAAGCCGTAATTGTCATCGATGCACCCAAATACAAAGCGGCTGACCAAGGCATAACTTTTGGTTGAAAGAAATCGCCATTGTGATAAAACCAAAAAGATGCGATCGCTCCTAAAATAAAGGGAGTGATAATCCCCGCAGCAGATAACAAACTTGCACTTCTGATATGATGTTTTAAGAGTTTGGTATTAAACTCTAAACCAATCAAAAACATATAAATTACCAATCCAATCTGGCTAATAGCATATAAAATCGACATTGATGGATTGGGTATCTTGAGTCCGACAGCAGTGATGATAGGAAGCTTAGGAAATAGCCATTGCTGAAAATCTGGTGCAATCAATCCTAAAAGTGATGGCCCTAGCATTACACCTGCGATCATTTCGCAAACAACATCGGTTTGACCAAGATAGCGTCGTCCTAAAATCGTGACAATGCGACAAGTGGTTAAAATAACTGTGAGTTGCAGAAATAGCTGAATAACCAGATCAAAATTTGACATTGCACTTCCTTAATTTATGTCTCTGCATTGAAGAATCCCCCTAGACTCCAAAGCTTGTCCTATTTTTACTCATATATCCCACATTCCGCACCTTAAGGTGTCACACAGCATAATCACTTAATTTTTTTAAGTTTGAAGCTATAAATTATGCCGATAAAACTTTTATTCTACGTATAAACAAGGGTTTTAAGTATATAAACTAGCTTTGTATTATTCTAAAAAACAGTAAAAACCGATTGTGACATTTGAGGGTGCGGAATGTAGGATATATGACTACTACATCAGCACAAGCGATCGCAGATCGTTACTTATCATTTAAGTTTTAGCCAGCCCTGGCGGTAGAAGTAAAACAGCATACAGCCAGCAATACTCAACATAATCAGCCAAAGGAGAGGGTATGCCCAGTGCCACTCCAACTCAGGCATGGATTTAAAGTTCATCCCATAGACACCAACAATAAATGTCAAGGGTAAAAAGATTGTTGAAAATACAGTCAGGAAGCGCATATTCTCATTCATGTGGTTGCTCATTGAGGAGAGATAAACCTCCATTAAGCTAGAAGCAAGCTCCCGATAAGTCTCTACCATATCGACCACCTGCACTGCGTGGTTATAACAATCGCGCAAGCAGACGCGCACCTCATTCCCAATCAGATCTGAATCTTCTCGCATCAGCCGATCAATAGCATCGCGCTGAGGCCAAATTGATCGCCGCAGCATGAGCAACTCGCGCTTCATCTCGTAGATTCTTTCTAGGGTGTAGCGATTAGGAGAACGAACGACCTCATGTTCGAGTTCTTCGAGTCGTTCGCCATAGTCTTCCAGTACTGGGAAAAAACCAGTAATTATCACATCAATTAGACAGTAAAGCAGGTAGTCTGCTCCTTGTTTACGGATAGCCCCTTTGTCACGGCAGATGCGATCGCGTAATGGATTAAAGCAACTATCGTGGTCAAACCCTTCCTGAATTGTGAGTACATAGTTTGATCCTAAGACAAAGCTCACCTGTTGACGGTCAAAGCCCTTACCCCGATCATCAGCTTTGACCATGCGGCAAATTATTAATAGCTGGTCATCATAATCCTCAAATCTAGGACGCTGAGGCACGTTCATGATATCTTCGAGGAGTGAAGGATGAAGGTTAAACCTTTCTCCAAATTGTTGTAAGATATCTTCGCGCCCCAACCCCTGTATATCGACCCAACTCACCGATTCTGCCGTTAGATAAGGCATACATTCCTCTGGTGTATAGGGTCTGTGGCGAATCGCTTCTTCCGACTGACTGTAGTTAATCAGCCCAATCTCTGTGGTCAATGAGCATGTTAATGGGCGATTCTGCGTCCTCAGTAATCTTGAGGGGTTCGGATGAACCAACCGATTGACTCTAGCCATAGCTGTTTAAGTAATTCTTTTTCTTTATTATTTCTTAACTTAGGTATTACTCACTACTTTATTTTTTAAAATCTATTTATTGAGGTTCTTTCTTTGCTTTTTCATAACCACTCCCCACCCCGAAAACGCCAACGGGGAAAAATAACTCGCATCAGGCTTTGTGAACTAATAAAAATTGCTAGCCACACGATGCTATAGTGCAACAAAAAAACTGCTAACGGTAGTTCTTCTTTCGGTAAAGGTATTGGTAAAAAGCCAAACAGTTTGACTCCACAAAACACAAATACTAATTCCCATATACCAGCTAAGAGTTGATAGGCTGCGGGCCAATCCCTGTCCCAGCGCGATTTTTGGAGATAGTTATAAAGGACATCCCAACCTAAGCCAAAGACGGCAACATAACCAAGTATCCAAAAATAAACCGAGTTAGGACTAGAACCAATCAAACCAATTGCAAAAGGCAAAGACACAAGTAAACCCACAGTTGCAAGTAATAATAATCGAGTTTGCCAACGACCAAATAAAGTTGGTGTCATAGGAGTGCTGAGTGCTGAGTTAAGAGTTAGGAGTTAGGAGTTAGAAATGAAGAAGGGGAAGGGGTCTTGGGGTTCCCCATATTTAAAAATAGGGGTTTCAAGCATGGACTCGGCGATTTTTATCGCACTACGTACGTGGCGAGTATTATCTTCTTTTAATATTCTCCATATTTAAAAATAGGGGCTTTGTACCGTGTGGGGAAAAGTTTTACTCTTTTTTTCCTTTACCCCTTCCCCTTCCCCTTTTCCCCTTTTTGGTAATGAATAATATAGAGAAATTAGAGTTTTTATAGATAGATTTTGACTCGCTTAATTAAAAATTTAGTAAGATTGTGGTGCTTTTTGCGAGGATGGCAAATACGATAATATTAGCTAGCCGCAAAGCACCAACACATCTATATTATTAGGATGGTTTCAGGTGATAATCAAATTTAGAATGGTAAGCTGCATTGGCAAAGTCCATTGTTCGCGTAGCGTCTCGTAGAGAAGGTATGGCATCCCAATTGATTACATCTTCTAACAAAGCTTGATAACCTAGCGTATTGGGATGGAGTCCATCTTCACTCAAGCGTTTGAGTCGCCAACTTTCACCGCGTTCTATCCATTGCTCAAAAATATCCAAATAGGGAATCTGCCGTTTGGTGCAAGCAATGCGAGTTGCTTCTTTGTAGCGGTACTGGTCGGCGTGATTATAGTAAAAGCAATCTAAAAATGGCATCTTGGCTTCATCCACTGGCACCATGCCCACAAATAACACAGGGCAAAGTTGCTGTGCTAAATCTAGCAGAGACGCAATTTCCTTTTCAAACAATGTAAAATCTGTGTAACTTCGACCATCAAGACGTGCTAACCGTGCTGAGTCATTCACCCCTACTGATAAAATAATCAAATCGGGAACACGATTTCGCAGTTCACCCCGGTGGCGAAATTCAACTTCTAGCCTTTGGGCTACTTGTTGCGTGCGATCGCCTCTTACCCCTAAATTATAAAGAATATGACCTGCACTATCCGGCAACATCCACCATCGCCGTAGTTGCTCAATCCAGCCTCCTTTTTCCGGGTCGCCGAATCCATAAATTAAGCTATCCCCCAGTGCGACAATCTTCATAGGCTGAAAGTGATTTGGTGGTAAAGACCGCTGCATTGAGGAAGAAGCGAGAAATGTGTGCATTTAACAACTATATTTTATATCTTTACAAGATTCTATACATTTCTATACCATAGATGGCTATCTTTAGTGTGCAAGCATATATGGGGTTTCTACTTATTGATGCAGTTTCAAGGTTAATATTGCCGCATTTGAGCTTCTGAGGGTGAACGTTGAGCCTTTGAGGTTGAACGTTGAGCCTTTGAGGTTGAACGTTGAGCCTTTGAGGTTGAACGTTGAGCCTTTGAGGTTGAACGTTGAGCTTCTGAGGGTGAATGTTGAGCCTCTGAGGTTGAACGTTGAGCTTCTGAGGGTGAATGTTGAGCTTCTGAAGGTGAACGTTGCACCTTTGAGCTTGAAAGTTGCACCTTTGAGCCTGAAACTTGAGGTTTAAAAGCTCAAGCTTGGGGTTTGGTACTGGAAACGTCTATGCGATGTCTACGACGGGCGTAGATGCAGCACCATATTTCATTTTATTTTAGGTATAAGTGAGCGCTCATAGTGCGCTAAATGAGTCTGAGAATCGAACCGCAGAGGCGCAGAGGACGCTGAGGAAGAGAGAAGAGGGAGCGTTAGCGCAGCTTATCGTACTCCGACGGGGAAGCAAGCTACGCGTTGCGTTCCATTGGCGCAGCCTCTCGTAGAGAAGGGGAGGTCATTGCCACTTTCATCGGGGATAGTTCTATCTTTTGCTGTGCAGTTGCACCAGACAGCACGACAATTGTGGCAGGAGATGCTTCAGGCAGGGTGCATTTTTTGTGTCTTGAGAACATGATAGAAGGATGAGGCGAGAAATAATTTTATCTGCCAAAGATTTCATTGACGGTAATGTTTACATTAGGGAAAGCTTTAATTGATAAAATTTGACCGCTAGCGAACTTTTGCATAAGCTGATATCTTGCGGCTGTTGGTTGTTGATAAACTTCCACAATTTCCTTGTTAATATCTACTAACCAAACTTCAATAATGTTAGCTTCCGCATATAAAGGAATTTTCTCTTCCCGGTCATACATCACAGTCGAATCAGATACTTCAATTATTAAAAAAATATCCTGGGGTTGGGGATGTGCTGTGGCGTAGAAATCATCACGGGGTTTAAGTAATGCCACATCTGGCTGAGGTTCTGAGTTATTGTTCAACGCCACCGGATTTTGAGCAGCAAGTATAACGCGTTTACCCAACAGCTGCACCAACAAATTAACAAGTCGATTTACACAAGCAGCGTGTTTTGTTCCAATAGGCGACATCTCAATAATCTCTCCCCGAATCAATTCTACCCGGTCATCTTCTGTGAGAATCCCCGACTCAACCATCTTATGATATTGCTCAACTGTGAATTTCCGTCTTAGCAATTGTACAGTCACGATCACCTCTACTGTTGCCTTATCTTTTATAATTATTCTCCAAAATAGAGAATGGGGATAAATATTTTCGTGAACGGTGGTGAGATTTTGTCCTTTTGACTGCCTCCTACCTTCTACTTCTCTGCTAATTCAACATAATATTAAGTAAATAAGACAATTTTATGAAAACAGTACCAATCCAATTACCATCAACTGTATTTTCGGCTCTCCGCAAGAACCCTGAAGAATTCGTTCAGGAAATGCGGATTGCCGCCGCAGTAAAATGGTATGAATTAGGCGAAATCTCTGAATCTCAAGCAGCAGAAGTTGCTGGACTAACACGGGCAGAATTTATTAATGCTCTATCTCGTTACCGAGTTGATTTCATGCAATACACTCCAGAAGAACTAGCCCAAGAAATGGAAAATGTCGATTAACCGCATCATTATCAACTCTTCACCTCTGATTGTTTTATTTAAAAGTAAACAAGCAGAATTACTTCCGCACTATTTCAAATTATGAATTCATCACACATTACAACTAATCCCAGAGGACATCCAACGGAGTTTGAGCAAATTATTCAAGAAAAAAGCCACAACTTTGTTGGTCGTGAATTTGTCTTCACCGCTATTAACAACTTTCTCCACCGCCATAATCAGGGTTACTTCACTATTATTGGCGCACCCGGTAGCGGCAAAAGTGCTATCCTCGCTAAATATGTAACAAACAATCCTCAAGTTATTTATTACAATGCCGAACTTGAGGGTAAAAATCGTGCTGACGAATTTCTCAAGGTTGTTTATACTCAGTTAATCGACTGGTTGCATAATTTAAACACCCCACCCCAACCCTCCCCGCAAGCGAGGAGGGAGCAAGATTTTTCCCAGTTAGGGGGAGTTCCAGATAATGCGACTGAGGAGAGTTGGTTTTTGTCTCTTCTTCTCCAGCAAATCATTCTTACAGCAAAACCAATTGCCTCAGAAGCCCATTACAGTCTCTATCATTCCAGCTTTCGAGACGGACTAGGTAAACAGCAAATAAAACCTTCTGAAAAATATCCACGGACATGAGATACAGCAGAATTCAAGAGTCAGAATTCAGGAGTCAGAATGGGCTAGGCCCTGTTGCGCTAACAGAAGTAAAACAAGCTTTGTACCTTCAGACTAGTACAACGGGCGCGTAAATAAACCACCCCTGACGCTCGTTCGCCCTTGGCGTCTCCCCTTCTTCCAAAGGGAGAGGCTAGCGCCAAGGGAGAAGACTCGCTTGCCGCCGGCGCTAACGGGTGACGCTCTCTACGAGACGCTACGCGTAGCTTACTTCTCTGTAAGAGTACGCAGGCTCGCTCTAAGCGAAGCCATGCCGAAGGCGTTGCCTCTCGTTCGCGTTAGCGTCTCTGAAAGAGAAGAGAAGGCTTTTACGCTGCGCTAACGGCAGTTCCTCATGGGGAGCCAGTGCGTTGGGCGGCTGTGCCGACTTGTTCGCGCAGCGTCTCCCCTTGGGAGAAGCAACTGGCGTGGAAACCCCCTCTTCTGCGGACTGCCTCATCATTCCAAATCAATAAAACGCTTATGCTGTATACCTGTTTGAATGCGTGACTTTTGACTTCCGCCTTGCGGCATTAGCTTGTGTACTTCATCAACTTGAACTCTGCTGTAAGTCCTCATCTACAGATGGATAAGTAGTGTAGATAAATCAATCGCTAAAAGTAAACACTCACTTACGAATTGGTTTGTCAAAAAAGTTGACGCAAGTAGTTGTTTTGTAATACAGTATGTTACAATAGGAATGAGTTAAATTAAAAAGACTTCCTCGCTAGTACAGTGGAAATAAAATTATCATTTGCACACAATTAGTTGATATTACGAGAAAAAATTTTCAAAGCTTCCTACTTAACACAAAATAACTTAATTAACGCTGCATAACCGATAAATATGGATTTTGACTATTTTAGAAGCAATGAAGGCACTCCTACAAATAATACCCGGCAAAGCTTACTTGCTTGCGGTTGGCGACCGTTTAATCGAGAATTAGACTGGGGATTTTTGTGGCAACTGTTGTACAGTGACTCCCGCGAATTAAGTCAAAAAAGTTTAAATTTAGCGAGTAATATTGCTGATATTTTAGGACGAAATAATTATGCTTGGTGGGCTAATTTATTAAGTGTTGTATCTGATAATACCCGCTACGAAGTTGAAAAGTTTTGGAATTACATTACGCCAGATCCTCAATCACCAGATCATCGCTACAAAGATGTTTTGAGTACGGAAACGCCTATTGTCCAATTTGTCAGTCGTAGTAGTATTCCCATTGATTATGTTCTGAATAGACTGCAAGAAATTACTGTACTGCGAGTTTTAGGTGTATTGGGTAATCCTGATATTATTACCCAGTATTACTTAGAAAGAGATTTTTATTTTCCGATAGATAAATTTGTTAGCTGGGAACGCTTAGACGTTATTAATACTGTTTACGCTTACTGGTCTAAGTATGACATTTGGTTGCAAATTGATGCCTACGATCGCGGGCGACGACAATATACTTTAATGGCGAAAAATCTCGCGCCACTAATTAACAAAGCAACTTACGACTTAGCAGTGATGCTGAGTGGATATCAAAGTCGTGTAGGCAAAGTTCATAGTCAATTTAACATTCGGACATTTCCCGCAGATATCCAAAACTTTACTGATTCTGTACAGCAAGCGATTTTAAATCAAAACCAGTTAGCGGTTGTTGTACATGGACAACCAGGTACTGGTAAAACAGTCTGGACACAGGCAGTAGCAAAAGAAATTCTTGTACCTTTAGGGTATGTAATTTTTATTTTAGATCATGATGCGATCGCTAATTTTGTCCCACCAACTTACATAGAGCGTATTTGTATCGTTATTAACGAAGCTGATAATCTAGCGCAAAATCGTGCTTCGGAGGTAGCCCAATACAATAACAAAACCGAACACATTCTGAGTTTGCTAGATGGCACTTTGTATCAAAGTGTAATTGATGACTCTGGTATTCAGATGCAGCAACGGTTAGTTATCTTGATGACTTGTAACACTACTGAAAGATTAGATCCAGCCATGTTACGTAAAGGTAGGGTGGATTTAATGTATGAGTTTACACAATTATTTGTTTGAAATCTACTGTCACCCCAGTTTTACCAAAACAGTGCTGAGTGCTGAGTAACGAGTGCTGAGTCAAAAGTAAAATTAATTGCACTCAGCATATAGGGTTCAAAGCCCCTAAATTTATTTATGAAAAAATAAAAATATTTTTTAAGGGGACACGACATGCTGTGAAAAAGCGAAAAACGCGGTCTTGGGCAAAGCCCCAAGTGGAGCGATTTTTCAAGACAATATGTCCTTGTTTTAATCCCCTAGTTTTAACTATGGGGTTGTACTCAGCACGGGCTAAACGCCCCGCTACCGCTAACAGCACTCAGCACTCAGCACTCAGCACTACTGAACTGTTTTTGCGATACAAGCTGATGCTCTTTGCGCCAAGCTTGGGGAGGTAAACCGTGATGTTGGCGAAACTGGCGGGAGAAATGAGACACATCCTGATAGCCTAATGCTTTCGCTATCTTCTCGACAGTCTGATTATTATTTTGGAGTAAAAAACAAGCTTCTGCCATCCGGCGTTTGACAATCCAGCAGTTTACAGTCTCTCCACTTGTCTCCTTTACTCGGTTAGTTAAGTAAGCCGATGAGTAACCAACAGCAACAGCCACATCACACAAAGTAATTCCTTGATCATAATGGGCTTCGATAAAGTCGAAAACTTCTTTTAATTGCGGAATGCAGGGAAAAATTGACTTAGAAGAAATGTTGGTTTCTCTATCAGAGACGACGGCAACACCGGAAGCGATCGCTGTAGTATCATCTGCAAGTACTGATTTTGCAGCTTTCTCGAATTGAATATTGCACCAGTATTGGAGAGTAGCTTGCTTTTCCAAGCGAGTAGCGATCGCTTTGAGCAATTCGTCTAGTGTCGAGGGTTTGGTAAGATAGTCATCTGCTCCCAATTCCATAGCTTTGCGAACATCTGCTCTGGTACTACTGCCAGTCAGAAAAATGAAAGGAATAATTGCTGTCACAGGATCTTGGCGTAAGGTACTTAAAACGTTATAACCATCCATATCGGGCATCGTGATATCGCAAATCACTAAATCGGGTATATGCTTTTGTGCTTGCTGGATACCAGCAAGACCATTGTCAGCACCTGTGGTATCAAAACCTTTAGCCTCAAGACCCTTTAAGTAAAGATTGCGGGTAACGTTATCATCTTCAATAACAAGAATTTTCTTTGACGATTCGTACATCATTTTCGATTACAATAAATTTTTACAGAAGCTAATTACTACACTCTTTGGTGAATATCTAAATAGAGATGAAATTAATTAACTCGTTCCGAGAGTTATGATTGTTAAGTTGTTAATTAACAACTATCTTCATTTCAACACTCCTAACTCCGAACAGGTCAATTCTGATTTGATTAATGGCAGCATGACAGTAAACGTAGTGCCGACATCAACTTCACTTTCTACAGAAACTTGACCGTGATGTAAATCTACAAGAGTTTTAAGAATCGATAGTCCTAGTCCAGTACCAGGTATATGATCGATATTACTACCACGGTAAAATGGCTCAAATATTCGTTGTTGATCTACTACTGAAATACCAATACCCTTATCTTTAACCTGAAAAATTACTTTCTCATTTTGGCAATATAATTTCAACTCAATTGCAATATTGGAGGTAGAATACTTGATTGCATTGTCGAGCAAATTCTTCAAAATAGGCTCTAACAGTTTTTTATCTATGCAGGCTGTTAGGGATTTATCTTGACTAACAAAATTAATTGGAATTTGGCTAACACTCATTTCCATTTGTGTAACTAAATCATTACAAAACTCAACTAACTCAAGTGGTTTTGGGTCACAGTTTATTTTTGCCGATTCTGCCTTAGAGAAGAACAAAATATCATCCAACATCTGGCTAAGTTGTTCGGTGGCTTTTTGAATGTGATCGAGTAATGGTTGTATTTTTATCTGTGTGCGTTTGTCTACTTCTTCCTTTAGTAAGCTATTAGAAAATGAAACAATATTCAGCGGAGTTCGGAATTGATGGCAAACCATAGACAGAAAACGCGCTCTCAGTTCGCTAAGTTGTTTTGCTTGTTCTAAAGCTTGGTTAAGACCTAATTCTGCATATTTGTAATCGGTAATATCAATCCCTGCAATCATTTCTACTGGTTTTCCCCCAAAATCCAGCACTCCATCTAACATTACAACCGCGCAAGCTAACCAGCGCTCCGTGCCGTTTTTTGTCAGAATATTTATCTCTTGGTATTCAAAGTTAGCTGTTTCATCCTGCTTACGTATCTGTCTGCGTTTTTTGCTCTTAATTAGTCGGCGAAGATCAAAGCCTGTTAGCAGTTCCTCTTTTGTATAACCAGTGAGTTGCTCTACTGCTGGATTTATGTAGCAAAGCCGCCTGCCTTGAATCAGAAAAGTGCTGGCATCTGTCGTTTCTGCTAAAGTCCGAAATCTAGCTGCATTCAGCCGTAATGCTTCTTCAGTCTGTTTCGATTCAGTAATGTCCCAAATACTCCACACTCTACCAATAATTTTGCCTTCGAGCCACTGAGGTTTAGAGTAATGTGCAAAAATTCTCCCATCTTTCAACTCCAGAATATCATAGCTTTCAAAATCAGATTGGCTAGACACTTCCCAAATCAGCCGACTAAAGGCTTGTGGATCTTTGAGTTGGTTCTCAAAAAAGGCTTTGCATCGAGGACATTTCTTAGATAGTAGTAGGGACTCCGGGATCTGCCACATATCCACAAATTTCTGATTCAAGCTCAGAATATCTCCCTCAAAGTTAACTGCAACAATACCAATAGCAGTAGATTCGAGAGTAGAACGAAGTAAAGAAAGAGATGTTTCTAGTTCTAATTCTTTTGCCTTGACTTGAGAAAATTTTTGTTGCAAATTGTCTTTGGCATCCCTTAATTCATCAGTACATTTTTGTATGCTCAGTTCTACTAGTTCATCAGTTTTCTTCCGAACAAAGGCACAGCCAAATTCCATATCTTGGTGTTTTACATATTTAATAAATATTTCTACTAAAAATATCCGACCTCCTTTTGTCCTATAGCGAGATTTAAAGGTAAGGGAACCCTGTGAGCTAATATCTGACCAATTGTGTAGAGAAAAGTCTATATCTATATCATGCAGCCTCATGGAAAGTAATTCCTCACGGGAATACTCAGTCATTAGGCAAGTGGCATCGTTGACGTAAAGAAACTGCGCGTTTTCTCCTAAACAAAAGGCAGCATCTACAGCGTTATTTATTAACAAATGAGCAAACTTCACTTCTAGTTCTGGTTGTAGCGCCCATTGATTGTTTGATATAGCTAATGTATAGTCGCCAGAATTCATATTCATACTTCCTCCTGGTAATCAATCAGCACCATGCCTATTAATGAGTTAAGAGTCATAACTTACTAAAAATTTGGTGTACTGTTCGGCTGTTAAAAAATAAAATTAGTTAGTAGATTAAAAAAAGTACTAATTAACTTAATAAAACTTATTATATCAATAAAATGTAAATTATTGAATCAAATATTCCTAAAAAAACTAAATATTTTTTTAAAATTATTGACTTAAACAAGTGTTTATAGAAATACAAACTTTAGACAAATTAAATCTAGATTAATCAATCAGCTCTATTAGATAAGAGTTCAAAACTCTTAATCTATAAGTAAAAAAGATATTCTAAATTTAAACTAGCCCTGCATCACAACTAACTAATAGACATCTCCGAAATTAACTATGCATTAGTAAAAACCCTTGTAAAGATGTAGCAGTGCTATCTCTTTACAAAAAAGAGTTCACCAACCTAAAATTCCTGGGTTTCCACTGACTGGGGAAAGGTTAAAAAAGAAAAATTTTTATCCTTTAACATTTTCCCTACCAAGGACTTTGGTGAACTATTCGTGTAGAGTTGTTTGATTTCCAACATAAATGAATTTGCAGTGCTGGGTCTGGCTTATAGCGTTTCCTAAGCAACTGAGGTACACCCAAATCTTGTTTACCAAGGTTAGTAGCTTTGAAAATGTACCTCACCAGGTCGGGAACCGCTATAAATGAATAAACTTCAACTCATCAACTTATTTTCTTAATTTATCTTAACTTACCTTCTCAGGAATTTAACTATAGAAGAATATGCTTAGTCATCTGTCGTAAGAAGTACATTCGTATTATTAGTAAACGTAAAAATTACAGATCATGTTGTATATTTTTTATCAAAAATAAAGTCCGTATTTGTATATTAGCTATATACTGCTGATTTATGCATTATCAAAAATACTTTTTTAAAAATATTTATGTCCTGAATGCTTTGTCATCTCTCAAAGGAACTATAAAAAATTAAAAAATGATGTCTTTATCGTTACAAATAATTGACTTAAAAAGTTTTTGCTGGCAATATAAAGACCGCTAAATGGCCTCATGCTTAAATTCGGATAAAAAACTGTGTAAGTTCTAAAGCAAAAGAATTGACACCCACATCAAAAGATTTCCTATTGTAAATTTGGTAATGTACCGCTTGTGCGATGCCTACGGCGGGCTAACGCCTACGCAGAATCTCAATCTTTCAGGTGACTAAGTTGCAAATATTACGATCGCAAAAAAAGCGAAAAAATTGACACATACATCAAAAGATTTTTCATTGCAAATTAGATTTTTATTGTAGTGGCTAAGAACCTTACCAGGCGTTTATTAATTAGATCGGCGTTATTAAAGCTAGCTATATGAATTTTTATAAAGATTCTGAGACACGCTTAACTTCGGGTTAGTTGCCAGTTTATGCACCTTTACATGATTTAGTTTTTTCTCGCTCATCTATTTAAATACTGTAGTCATCACTATAGAAGCGAAAAATTTGACATCCATATCAAAAGATTTTTGATTGTACAACAGTTTTGATCTCCTTTATCCTGGTGACAAGAAGCACAGCCTCAACTGTTGTATGCTTTCGGGAGAAATTTTTTGGTACTGCGCTCACAAGCATCAATCAGCAGCGATTAACCGTTTCTACAATCGACCAAGCTAGGTCATAGGTGTAAAAGCAACAGAGTTGTTTGTATTAAATATTACTAGTGCTGTGATTGTAAACTAAAAAGCCTTTGTGTAACTTTCTGTAATTACGTGAAACTAATGAGTCAAAACTATACTGGTTCAAACTCTCCTCTAATCACCACTGAGCCATACAAGGAACTTCCAGAAAACAGATATGTAGAATCTGTGTCTGACTCGCGTCAGCTTGATGAATCAGAGAATAATGGGGGAATTCCGCCTTTTTTAAACGATGAAATAGCTCCAACACTTTCAGTTGCCGATGCGATCGCTCAAATGTTGGTAAATTTGGGAGTAAACTACGCTTTTGGTGTCGCTGGTGGTGCAATGGCCAGCCTTTGGGGGGCGCTGTCGAATAGCAGCATAGAGGTGTTGAACTTCCGCCATGAAGCCGGAGCCGCATTTGCAGCCACTGAAGCACACTTTGCGAATAATCGCCCTAGTGTAGTTTTTACCACAGCAGGGCCGGGGATCACCAACGCCATTACCGGATTATTTGCAGCTCGTGGGGAAGGTGCCAAGGTAATTTTACTATCAGCTTGTACCTCAGCACCGCAGCGCGGGCGCTGGGCAATTCAAGAAACCAGCACTTATACCTTGCCTAATGGAGGAATTTTTACTTCAGGAGCGCTATTCAACTATGCAATCACTATTGAATCTGCATCTCAATTACCGCAGATTTTTCGTAAACTTGCATTAGCTATGGCGCAACCAGGCGGATTTGTCGCCCATTTGAGCATTCCTACCGCTGTACAGACAAGTTTAGTTGAGGATATAGCCTTACCCCAACTAGATGTTACTCCGTTTCCGATTACAGCTTCAAAAGAAGCGATCGCTAAATCTGTAGAGTTATTATCATCTGGCCCCTTTGCCATCTGGGTTGGTTTCGGTGCGCGTGAGGCAGCAGAGGAAATCCTTGAACTCGCACAAAAAACTGGAGCAGCCGTTATGTGTTCCCCCCGTGGTAAAGGTATCTTCCCTGAAGATCATCCTCAGTTTGTGGGTGTCACAGGTTTAGGCGGTCATGCTTCCGTCTTAACTTATATGGAACAGCAACCTCCACTACGCACACTCGTATTAGGAACCCGCCTTGGCGAACCGACTTCCTTTTGGAGTTCGGCACTAGTTCCAAAAGGAGGTTTTGTCCATGTTGATATTGACCCGGAAGTGCCAGGAGTGGCGTATCCCCACGTTAAAACTTTTGGAGTTCGCTCTGATATCAGAGCCTTTGTCAAAGAGTTATTGCAGCAATTGCCAGATGTTCCTGATTCCACAATGTCGCTACCTCGTCCAGAACACAAAGCAATTGAACCTGCTCCAGACGTAGACTATCCAGTGCGACCAGAAGTATTGATGGCAGCAATTCAAAAGATCGTTGTTGAGGGTAGCGATGCCGTAGTCATGGCAGAATGCGGTAACTCTTTTACTTGGTCAACACATCTACTGCAATTTGCCGAAGCCAATCGTTACCGAGTCAGCACTGGAGTCGGCGCAATGGGTCACGCTGTCACCGGAGTGTTGGGTGCAGCGTTGGCGAACAATAGCAAGGCTGTAGGGATTGTCGGCGATGGAGCAATGCTGATGAATAACGAAATCAGCACAGCTGTGAAATACAAAATTCCCGCAATCTGGATTGTCCTCAACGATGCGCGTTACAACATGTGCCATCAAGGGATGAAAATTTTGGGATTAAAGGGCGCAGATGCAACAATTCCACCAACAAACTTTGCGATGATTGCTCGTGGGATGGGAGCAGAAGCGCTGGTAGTCGTCAGAGAGTCGGATATTGAAGCCGCATTAGAACAAGCGATCGCATCAACTGTTCCCTTTCTGATTGATGTAGTGATTGACGCCGATCGCCCAGCACCCTCTGCTGGACGTAACAAAAGCTTGGCTGCCCAAGGAATTAAATCAACTCCTGCCAAAAGTCCAGCCAAGCAAGTTTCATTTCCAATGGTTTGATTTTAAAAGTTTGCAATCTCATTCAATTTTTATAGACACTAAAACACTGTAATAAAGCGGAATTTACAACGCAGTTTGGATTAGTTTATGCAGCAAAACATAAACGATGAATTTAGAAGCGGCAAAAACTTTATTCCAGGCAACAACTACGCCCACAAAACTGGAATGTTTTATTTTTGAAGATTACTCTTTTTTAACTTCATCTTATCTTAACATTCAAGAGTGTTTTTGTGTCTATATCTTTACAGTTTGTAATCTTCATTACTTTCTCTAAACAATTCCAACCAATATCGAGAGGTAAAAATGCTGCTATTTGAAACTGTTAGAGAAATGGGTCACGAACAAGTTCTCTTTTGTCATGGTAAAAATCCCGAAATTAAGGCAATTATTGCCATCCATGATACGAGCTTGGGCCCAGCAATGGGAGCTACAAGACTTATGCCTTATGTCAACGAAGAAGCTGCTTTAAAAGATGCACTTCGTCTGAGTCGGGGAATGACATATAAAGCTGCCTGTGCGAACATTCCGGCGGGTGGAGGAAAAGCAGTCATTATTGCTAATCCTGAAAATAAGACAGACGATCTGTTGAGAGCTTACGGACGTTTTGTTGATAGCTTGAATGGACGTTTTATTACCGGACAAGATGTTAATATTACTCCTGATGATGTGCGGACAATTAGTCAAGAAACGCAATATGTTGTTGGGGTATCAGAAAAATCTGGTGGGCCTGCTCCCATAACATCACTAGGAGTTTTTCTCGGAATTAAAGCTGCTGTAGAATCTCGTTGGCAGAGCAAAAGACTTGATGGCATGAAAGTTGCAGTTCAAGGCTTAGGAAATGTTGGTAAAAATCTCTGTCGTCACTTACATGAGCATGATGTCCAGCTTTTTGTTAGCGATGTAGATCCAGTAAAAGCGGAAGAGGTAAAACGGCTTTTTGGTGCAACTGTTGTAGAACCAACCGAAATTTATGCTCTGGATGTAGATATTTTTGCTCCTTGCGCTTTAGGAGGAATTCTTAATAGTCATACAATTCCTTTCCTCCAAGCTTCGATTATTGCTGGTGCAGCTAATAATCAATTGGAAAATGAGCAGCTGCATAGTCAAATGCTTACCAGAAAAGGGATTCTTTACAGCCCTGATTATGTAATTAATGCTGGGGGACTAATCAATGTTTACAACGAAATGATTGGTTATGACGAAGAAAAAGCTTTTAAGCAAGTGCATAACATTTATGACACGCTATTAGCAATTTTTGAGATTGCTCAAGAGCAAGGAGTTACTACTAACGATGCTGCTAGACGATTAGCAGAAGATCGGATCAACAATAGTAAGCGAACCAAGACCACAGCGATCGCAGCCTAATTGTTATTATCTTCAGGAGTGAACAATGGAAAAAAATACCTTTGCTACCTCAGCTTATATTGCTACTTCACCAGAGAGCGCTTTTGAATACCTTTGTAGTTTAAAGAATTTAGATGAATGGACGCTTTACAGCCGGATGAAAGAGCAAATCGATGAAGATACCTGGCTTGGATCTGCATCTGGTTATCACAACAATCTTTACTATCATGTTAAAAAATTAGAAAATCCCCTTTTCTACGGCATTGAGTGGCACTGTGGATTAGAGTATCAAAAATATTTTCAGGTTTACCCTGTTTTGCTATTTCCCACCGAATACATCGAGCCAGGAACAGATGAAAAAGGTGTGTACTTTCACTGGTTGAGCTTTGTCGATCCCAAACGGCAGACTCAGATGATTATGCAGGGAATTCATACAGTACATACTTCCGAATGTCGTTCTCTCAAAGGTAATTTGGAACGCAAAGCTGGTGTGACCTCAGCAGCCAAAGGAAGCCACTTTATCGATACAGACACTATTTATGTTGATGCCCCAATTGATCTGGCGATTGAATACTTAAAAGACCTAAAAAATGTAGATGAGTGGGCACATTTGTTGCGACCCAATGGTGATATCACTTCTGAAGCAGGTGAATTCAAAGATGAATATGACCAAAAAGTAAAAGTTTCTGTGCGAGTTCATTCATTGAGTAAATACTACTTGGTTGAACAAGAACACTTTTATCCAGACTACGAATATTATCAGCGTTCTGTAGCGTTACTCATCCCAACCGCATACTCTTTCGCCGATCCCGAAGCTTCCGGTTTCATCCTGCATCGAATCACATTCTGGAAAACAGATGGAACTGTTACTCACGGCAAACTTCAAATTGAAGACTATGGTGCTGAGAGCATGAACATCAAACGTTTACTCGAAGCCAAAGCTGGCAACCTAAAATCATTTGACCGAGGAATGAGCTATCTGCCAAAAACTCCAGAATCACTAGTTACCAACTAAAACCTCAGCGTCCCTCTGCGCTTCCCTTTGCGCGACGGCAGTCGCTACAACGGGGAGCCACTGCGGTCTTCTTCCAAGGGGAGACGCCAAGGGCGATGGGGTTTCCCCAAGTGGAGCAAGTGGCGTGGGAACCCCCAAGACGCGCTGCCTCCTCTCTGCGTTTAAAATTCACCCCTCAATTCCCCACGATTACCTGTATTGCAACACATGAAACTCAAGCCACTTACTATTACTATCCTCACTTTTTGTGTTGCTGCTTTTTCGGGAATGAAAGCTGCCTCAGCTGCATCCTTTTCGGTAATCGCTGACGGTCTATATAATGCCGGTGGTCTAAGCTTTAGCCCTGACGGTAATCTGTATGTTACAGAGGCAGGAATCGGGGGAAGTGGGGCTTGTGTTCCACCAGCAAGCGGTCAAGGCGATTCTTTATGCTATGGCACAAGTGGGGCAGTTACCAAAATTGAGAATGGTAAAACCGAGCGCATACTTACAGGACTACCTTCCATAGCATTACCAGATGGTACTGGAGCCGGTGGCCCTCGTGACATCCAATTTGATACTACAGGTAAACCTTATGTTCTGATTGGGTATGGGGCGAATCCAACCTTTCGCGATCGCAATTTAGGTAACACTGACCTCGGTAAAATCATTGCTCCCGACTTTAATACCAATTCCTGGACGAGTGTTGCAGATTTAGCTAACTATGAACTCACCAATAATCCCGATGGTGGTGATGTCGGTAGCAATCTATTGGGTTTTGTCATAGATGGCAATAAGTTAGTTGCAGCTGATGCAGGTGCAAACGATTTACTCAGTGTCAACATTGGTGGCAGTAATTTACAAGCTATTACCACCTTCCCCGAAGACATCTTGACGAATCCAGTCTTTCCACCTTCTGATACCCCATCCAATGAACCGGCACAAGTGCCATCTCAAGGGGAAGTGGTGCGATCGCCGAAGGCGGGGCTTCTCTCCGAGAGGCTTCGCCAACGCCCATCGCAGTTTGCAACTCAACCAGTACCCTCAAGTGTGGCAAAAGGGCCTGATGGTGCTTATTACGTCAGCCAATTTACTGGTTTTCCTTTCCCAGAAGGTGGGGCAAAAATCTATCGAGTTGGTGCTGATGGTAAGCCAACAGTCTTTGCTGATGGTTTTACCCAACTCACAGACTTGCAATTCGATCCTGCGGGCAATTTATATGCTTTGCAATACGCCAATCAGTCAGCTTGGAAGGGTGATTTTGATGGTTCTGTAATCAAAATAGCTCCCGATGGCACACGCACAACTCTTCTGAGTGGCAATGGATTAGAGTCGCCTAGCGCCTTGACAATTGGTGCTGATGGTGCAGTATACGTCACCAACCGAGGCGATCGCCCAGGAGTTGGACAAGTTCTCAGAATTGAAAATAGCAAATCTATTCCTGAACCTGATTCTGCTTTCGGTGTATTAGCGATCGCTGCCTTGGGCGTTGGTTGGTTGCACAAGAAGAGAGAGTTACCAAACCTCCCATAAATAGAGTCGTGGCGCTCAAATAAAGAGTTTCAAACCAATATCACTGCCTCTCAATAAAGGCATTATTTACCCTGCGTTTTTTAAAGACTAAGATTCCTTGTCTTTAAAACCATAAAAGTTTCCACAAACAAATTACTTAACTCTCAATCTCCAAAGGTATGAAACTCAAGTCATTTGCTCTTACATCTGTTACATTTTGTTTTACCGCTATTTGTGGAACACTATCTGCACAAGCTGCAACATTAACAACTATTGTCGATGGAGTTAGTAATGCCCGGGGTGCTAGCTTTGGCCCTGACGGCAGTCTCTACGTAGCAGAGCCAGGTATCGGCGGTAATGGAAATTGTCAACCATCTCCGAGTACGTTGTTTCAGCCTATCTGTGCTGGTAATAGCGGTTCACTGGTCAAAGTTTCACCAAACGGTACCAAACAGCGTCTACTTAATAACTTTCAGTCTTTAGCAGAACAACCCAGTGGCAACCAAGGCGCTGGTATTCAAGACATACAATTCGACTCTAAAGGGAATGCTTATCTGCTGACTGGGTTTGCTGGTTATCCAGGAAACCGGGATTTAGCAACACTTAACCTTGGTTCGCAATCCGCACTCCCACCACAGCAACTTGCGACTTTTCCGCCATCAACACCCGATAAAGTTTTGAATACACCGCTTCTAGCACAACTTTACCAAGTTGACTTGAACACCGGATCTCTCAACAGTATTTTTGACTTTGCCAAGAATGAAATCACCAAAAATCCAGATAAAGGTGATGTAGTAACTAATCCCTATGACTTGGCTATTAGTGGCGATAGTGCTTATGTGGTTGATGGGGGTGGGAACACTGCTTACAAAATTAAACTTGATGGAAGTCAGTCACAGGCGATCGCAATTCCGAAAAACATCATTAGTAAGTCAGATTTGCCACCGGGATTACAAGTACCTCCTGGGCTATTAGATGAGCTTCCAGGAGGAAAAATAGCAATTCAATCAGTACCCACTGGTGGCGTAATTGGCCCCGATGGAGCTTTATACGTTGGCGAATATACAGGTTTTCCTTATCCAGAAGGTAAATCACGGATTTTCCGTATTGGCGACGATCTCAAACCAGAAGTTTTTCTGGATGGATTTACGCACATCACCGACCTAACCTTTGATGACAAAGGCGATTTGCTGGTTTTACAGTTTAGCGACACCTCCCAGTTAGGTGGTGACATCACAAATCTACCTGGATCTCTCATCCAAGTTGCTCCTGACGGCACTCGGACAACACTCGTTGCCGCAGGTCAAGGGCTAGATTCGGCTGATGGAATTGATATAGGCCCTGATGGCAAGATTTATATTACCAATCGCGGTGTCGGCCCAGGACTAGGAGAGGTTGTTCGGGTGGATGGTATCGTCGTCGAAAAAGTCCCCGAACCTGGTTCAGTAGTTGGCTTACTAGCACTTGCTAGCGTAGGTGCAACTGCTGCTTTCGCCAAGCGCAAACGTCCAGCAAAGTTGGGTGAAGAGTTGCTAACCAAAGCAGAGACTGTCTAATTCCTCTTTACCTGGTGTCAGGTAAAGCTTACAGAATAGGCTGCTGCCTCATACAGAAAGTTGCATTTCAAACAAGAGGCAGCAGCCCGAATTTTAGGGTTCCCGAACTGGGACTGGGAACAAAATTAGTCTAGGAAAGAGTATACACTCATACAGCCAGGACTTCAAACTCATGGGATTAGTCAAAAATTTCTCAATCGGCATTCTTGGTACTGGATTCATGGTACTGGCAACAGTAGCCCAAGCCAAGGCTGTAACGTTAACTTACAACAGAAGTATCGGCAGTCCTGGCTTCGGTCCTGGGCAACTATTTGTTCCCCAAGGCATAACGGTGGATGACCAAGGGAATACCTACATAGCTAACGGACGCGGTGTTAACCCGGATGGTACTCCTAACTACAACCTCGGTGACAAAATTGAAAAATTTAGTCCAAGCGGTCAGTATATTGGAGCAATTGGCTCCGGCGGCACAGGACCCGGACAGTTTGACGAGCCAACAACTGTAGACTTTAATCCCGTAACAGGGGATTTGTATGCAGGTGATGTTTACAATAACCGCATCAATCAATTTGATTCTCAGGGTAACTTTATTAGATCCTTTGCAAATGGAGAATTTACTGGTCTCATACCAGGTAGGATTTTCTTTGGACCATCTGGTGTAACATTTGACAAAACTGGCAACGTTTACGTAGGTGATTTTAATGGCGAAAGAATCCTTAAATTCACACCAGACGGAAAGCAAATTGGTGTCATTGGTGGCACTGTGGGCACTGGACTTGGAGAAACTCAAGGTGTAGCAGGTATAAGAATTTCCCCAGTCAGTGGAAATATCTTTCTAGCTGACCAGTATAACAACCGCGTTAAAGTACTCGATCCAAATGGTAAACCTCTGTACACATTTGGTTCAGCAGGTAGCGGACCTGGACAGCTTCTTCAGCCAATTGGCATCGAAGTAGACGACCAAGAGAATGTTTATGTAGCTGATTCTATCAACAGCCGCGTTCAGGTATTTGATAAAAACGGTAACTTCTTAACTTCCTACGGTCAACCAGCCCTAGATGCATCAGGCAAACCAGTCCCCCCTCCAGCATTAACTGGTCCTCCTTTTGGCAATCCCCTCGACCTTACTCCCGGCAGATTTAACTGGACGGGTGGGACAACCCTCAAAGATGGCAAGCTTTATGTGGGGGATTTCTTCCAAGGTCGCGTCCAAGTGTTAAACGTAGAAGGTAAAAGGCAAGTACCAGAGCCTAGTTCAGCATTGGGTTTAGCATTGCTGGGGCTTGGAGCTGCTACCGTCACATTGCAAAGACGTAGGCAACAAAAGCCAGTTTTCAGTTTAGAGAAAGAACTGCAAAAACAGTGCTGAGTTCTGATGCTTGAGTAACAGTGCTAGTAGTGTGTCAAATTGAAATTAATAGGTAAACAAGTTCGTAGTAAGGACTAAAGTCCTTACTACAAATCTTCAAAACATTAACGGTTAATGCACATTCTGATTTATTCATACAACTATCATCCAGAACCAATTGGTATTGCACCTTTGATGACTGAACTAGCAGAAGGGCTGGTGAAGCGAGGGCATCAAGTGCGGGTAATCACAGGTATGCCTAACTATCCTCAGCGTCAGATTTATGATCGCTATCGGGGTAAGTTATACGTTACTGAAGAGAAAAATGGTGTCAAAATTCAGCGTAGTTACCTGCGGATTAAGTCTAAACCTAACCTTGTAGATCGGCTACTGCTAGAGTTGAGCTTTGTCTTTACAAGTTTGCCACAAGCTCTCAAGGGTGAGCGACCTGATTTAATTCTCTTAACAGTGCCACCGTTACTTGTTTGCTTACCTGCAACCTTAATAAGTTGGCTATACAACTGTCCAGTAGTCCTGAATGTGCAAGATATCCTCCCAGAAGCTGCTGTGCGTGTTGGGTTAATTAAAAATAAGTTGATGATTCTCGCTCTCGAAGCTTTAGAAAAATTTGCCTACCGAAATGCACATACCATTAGTGTGATTGCTGATGGCTTTGTGGATAATTTAATAAATAAAGGTGTACCTGTTAATAAAATTGCCTGCATTCCAAATTGGGTAAATCTAAATTTTATCCGCCCTTTACCAAAAAAGAATAACTATTGGAGAGCTACCCATCAACTCAATGGTAAATTTATAGTGCTTTATTCAGGTAATATTGCTCTCACGCAAGGTTTGGAGACAGTAATAGAAGCAGCAGCTTGCTTGTGCCATATTAATGATATTGTCTTTGTCGTAGCCGGTGAATCCCAAGCTCTCGAAAGGTTGCAAAAACATTGTCTTGCTTGTGGTGCAGATAACGTATTGCTTTTACCATTGCAACCGCGAGAAAAACTACCACAAATGTTAGCAGCTGCTGATGTCGGGTTGATTGTGCAAAAGTGCAATGTGATTTCTTTCAATATGCCTTCTAAAATACCATTGTTGTTAGCCAGTGGTCGTCCAATTGTGGGTTCAGTTCCCGCCACTGGTACTGCTGCCAAAGCTATTCGAGAAAGTGGCGGCGGTATTATCGTTAAGCCAGAGTCAGCAGATGCTTTAGCCACTGCGGTATTGGATTTATATAATCAACCGGAACTAGCAGCAAAATTAGGGCGTGAAGGAAGAAAGTTTGCGGTAGAAAACTATTCCTTTGAGCAAATGCTAGATCGGTATGAAGAGTTATTTTCTAATATGATTGCCAAAAGAGCAACAACTTTGGATATGTTGCCCAAATTGAGTTCTCAGGAATCACTTGTTGATATTTAAAAATTGGAACAAAAATGCCTTTGAAATTCTCTGATTCAGATCGGCTGAAAAAAACTGACCAAAGGTTGATCGCTTTATTGAGCGATCGCATATCATTATTAGCAGCATCAGAACAACCTTCTTTAGATGAACAAGTGGCTAATGTCGCTCCCCTACTCGCCGAAGCTGGTATTCCTGAGTCTGTTTGGGCAGGTGTGCTAAATAGTTGTCATGGTACTCTGATTCCTAAATATGCAACAAATCATGTCAGTCCCCGAAAAATTACGATCATCGGTGGATGCGGCAGGATGGGAAGATTATTTCAAGAGCAACTTTCGCTAGTAGGTAACAATGTTAGCGTTCTAGAATATGATGATTGGAAATATGCAAATAAACTGTTAAGTCAGGCAGAATTAGTATTAGTCAGCGTTCCTATTGAACATACAGTTGATGTTATCAAGCGTGCAGCTAAATACCTTGCCCCAACTACCGCTTTGTGTGACATCACGAGTATTAAAGTACAGCCAACTCAGGCGATGCTCGAACACCATTCCGGGCCAGTCATAGGTTTACATCCAATGTTTGGGCCAAATATCAAATCGTTTTTTGGACAAAAAATAGTGGTGTGTCCAGGTCGAAACGATGATTCATTTCAATGGTTTTTAGACTTTTTTAAAAGTCAAGGGGCCGAGTTAGTTGCTTGCACGCCTGAAGAACACGATCAAATGATGGTGATTATTCAAGCAACCCAACATTTCTGTAGATTTAGTCTTGGCGTTTTCTTGGCAGAAGCAAAAATTGACATAGAACAGAGTTTAACAATGTCAACTCCTAATTACCGTCAAGAAATTGATATTGTTAAACGTTTGTTTTACCAAAACCCTCACTTATGTGTGGATATTATGTTAGCTACAGAAGAAAGGTGTGATGCAATTAGCTTTTTAGCTGATACTTACAGCAGTTTGGCAAGACTGGTAGCGATGAAAGATAGAGACGCATTAATTCAAGAATTTGAAAAGGCTCAAAGCTTTTTTGAAGAAAAAATCAATACTTTTTTCCAGCCTTTAAACACAACTGTGAAAGCGGCTATCTAACGAGATTTTCAACCAAAGATGCACAGAAATAAAAAATATGATAGTTAACATTAAGCAAAAAAGTAGATTAATTCATCAACGTGTTTCAGTTACTTTTAACTACGAGGTTTACTTCACCCAAAATTTATTTGAGTTGAAAAATCCCACCCTAGCGCAAGTGATTGGTGCGGATGAGGAGACTAAGCCGAAGAAATTAGTTGCAGTGATAGATGCAGGAATATTAAAGTATCAACCTGAATTGGTGAAGCAATTAGTCGCGTATACCAAATTTTATGCAGAGGTACTAGCGATCGCAGCCGAACCGATGATAATTTCGGGAGGAGAAGCTGCCAAAAACGATCGCACTTTAGTAGAGCAAATCCAGCAACAGATTGAAGCCGCCGGATTATGTCGCCACTCCTACATATTAGCGATCGGCGGCGGGGCGGTGTTGGATTTGGTAGGATATGCAGCCGCAACTGCTCACCGGGGAATCCGCCTAATTCGGGTGCCAACAACGGTGTTGGCGCAAAATGATTCTGGGATTGGCGTCAAAAACGGCATCAATGCTTTTGGTAAAAAGAACTTTCTTGGCACATTTGCGCCACCTTATGCAGTTATAAATGACTCTGCGTTCTTGACAACTCTAGACGATCGCGATTGGCGTTCTGGAATCGCAGAAGCAGTCAAAGTGGCGCTGATTAAGGATGCTAGCTTTTTTGATTTTATCCACTCTCACACCGCAGCCCTGAAGCGGCGAGATATGGATACTATGCAAGAGGTTATCTATCGTTGTGCCCAGTTGCATTTAGAACATATTGCCAATGGTGGCGATCCTTTTGAAATGGGTTCGTCTCGTCCCCTGGATTTTGGACATTGGGCGGCTCATAAACTGGAGCATTTGACAAATTATCGCTTGCGTCATGGCGAAGCTGTTGCGATCGGTATTGCTTTGGATAGTACTTATTCTTATTTGGTAGGGCTGCTGGATTGTTCGGAGTGGCAACGGATATTAAATACTTTATCGGCGTTGGGTTTCACTTTGTATGTGCCAGAACTAACTGAGAAGTTATCACAATTGGAAGATCCTTATTGTTTGTTTCGGGGTTTGACTGAATTCCGCGAACATTTAGGGGGAGAGTTGACTTTGACGCTGTTAAAAGGGATTGGAAAAAGAATTGAGGTTCATGAGGTGAATTTGTTTTTGTATGAGCAAGCAATATTGTTGTTGCGGGAATTGAGGGGGGATTTTTAAACGCAGAGGGAAGCGCAAAGGTACGCAGAGATTTTATGAGATTATCTATTACTTTTGGTGGAGGTGGATTTTTTTAAATGGGGTTGTTGCGAAATGTACTAGAAAAGCAGTGTAAAAAGCGAATAAATTGACACTTCATCGAAAAATTATTCAATGTATTCTTTGCTTGATATCTAGTATTCTTGAAGAATAAAGAAAACCTTTTTGATTAGATTTTTTAAAAAGAACATGTTGATTTAGATTGATAGAAAGTTATCTAAGCCTGTTCTAGGTTTGAAAATAAGTACTAACAAATATTCTAGAGAAATTACTCATGGTTTTTGATTCACGTTCCTATAAAACCCTTGGCGGGGTAAGTGTTTCTCGCTCCATCACCGAAATTAAGATGGATACTGCCCTCGAAGATATTCTGTTCCATTTAAATTCTCAGCGTGGAGGCTTGCTAAAGAGTAGCTACGAATATCCAGGCAGATACAAAAGATGGGCAATCGGATTTGTCAATCCACCGTTAGAGTTAACTACACAGGAAAATTCTTTCACTTTGATAGCGTTGAATGAACGCGGTAAAGTGCTTTTACCATTCCTTTTAAAGAGACTCTCCCAGTCAGAACAACTTGAGAACGTCACCCAAGAAAATAACAATATTGTCGGCTTGATTAAAGCTACAAAAAAATTATTTACTGAAGAGGAACGTAGTAAACAGCCTTCATCATTTACAGTTGTCCGCGAAATTTTATCTACTTTCTCCAGTCAAGAAGACGAGCATTTAGGTTTGTATGGTGCGTTTGGTTATGACTTAGTTTTTCAGTTTGAACCAATTACCCAACATTTGAAACGTCCAACAGATCAGCGCGATTTGGTGCTTTATTTGCCAGATGAATTGATTGTTGTTGACTACTATCAGCAACGTGCATTTCGTCTACAATATGATTTTAAAACAGCGCACGGCAACACCAAAAATCTTCCTAGAACAGGTGAGTCTGTAGATTATTGCGGCAAACATCTTCTACCAAATCTAATTGCTGACCATAAAGTAGGGGAATATGCCAAAAAAGTTGACGTTGCACTCGATTATTTCCACCGAGGCGATTTATTTGAAGTTGTTCCTAGTCAAAACTTTTTTGAAGGCTATGAAGACGAACCCAGCAAACTATTTAACACTTTAAAGGAAATAAATCCTAGTCCTTATGGGTTTATTTTTAATTTAGGTGGAGAATATCTAATTGGTGCATCTCCAGAAATGTTTGTGCGGGTTGAAGGTAGGCGGGTAGAAACTTGTCCCATTAGTGGCACTATTAGGCGGGGACAAGATGCTCTTGACGATGCGGTGCAAATTCGTCACTTACTCAACTCCCACAAAGATGAAGCTGAGTTGACCATGTGTACTGATGTCGATCGCAATGACAAATCCCGAATCTGCGAACCTGGTTCAGTACGAGTCATTGGTCGTCGCCAAATTGAATTATACAGCCACCTGATACATACAGTCGATCATGTTGAGGGTACTCTGCGATCGCAATTTGATGCTTTAGATGCCTTTCTGTCGCATACATGGGCAGTTACAGTCACCGGCGCACCCAAAAAAGCCGCAATAGATTTTATTGAACGGCACGAAAAGAGCGCCCGACGTTGGTATGGTGGAGCAGTCGGCTATTTAAATTTCAACGGTAATTTAAATACTGGCTTAATTCTGCGGACAATTCGATTAAAAGATTGCATTGCTGAAGTGCGAGTTGGGGCTACTGTCCTTTATGACTCTATACCCGAAGCAGAAGAACAAGAAACAATTACCAAAGCTGCTGCTTTATTTGAGACGATTCGCCGTGTAAAGCAAACGAGTCAGAAAATTGATGAGTCCGGTTCTCTAAAATTAAGTAAACACGTCCCAGGTGTAAAATCTGGCAAACATATCTTATTAATAGACTACGAAGACTCATTTGTTCATACCCTAGCTAATTACATTCGCCAAACTGGTGCAAGCGTTACCACACTCCGTCATGGTTTCTCAGAATCGCTATTCGATACAGAACGCCCTGACTTAGTTGTTTTATCTCCTGGCCCTGGTAGACCAGGTGATTTTGGGGTTCCCCAGACTGTTGGCGCCCTTCTGCATCGCCAAATTCCCATTTTCGGAGTTTGTTTAGGATTGCAAGGCATCGTTGAAGCTTTTGATGGCGAATTGGGAATTCTTAACTATCCTCAACATGGTAAATCTTCACGGATTTTCGTCACCAATTCTAATTCTGTCACCTTCAAAAACTTACCCGAATCCTTTACAGTGGGTAGATATCACTCATTGTTTGCCCTACCGCAACGTTTGCCAAAAGAACTGAAAGTAACAGCAATTTCTGATGACGAGGTAATTATGGGCATTGAACATCAGACACTTCCCATCGCTGCCGTCCAGTTTCATCCAGAATCAATCATGACTTTAGGTGGAGAAGTCGGTTTGGAAATCATTAAAAATGTGGTGCGTGCATATACGCAAACGAAAGAGCCATTGGGAATAGGGAATAGGGAATAGGGAATAGGACACTGATTATTTCTTCCTCATCTCCCTCATCCCCCCACTCCCCACTCTCTACTCCCCACTCCCCACTCCCCACTCCCCACTCCCCTAAAAGATTATGACTAACCAAATTACCACCTCTGGCCATATTCTCGAAGAGATTGTATTGCACAAAAGACAAGAAGTTGCACAAATGCAGCAAGAACTGCCTTTAGCCTCCTTGCAACAACAGTTAAATACAGCCCCGACTGTGCGAAATTTCTTGACTGCTTTACAAGAAAATTCCAACCAACCGAGTTTAATTGCCGAGGTAAAAAAAGCATCACCTAGCCGGGGGATTATCCGCGCCGATTTTGACCCGGTAGCTGTCGCTCAAGCTTATGAACGAGGCGGTGCAGCTTGTTTATCAGTCCTGACTGATTATAAGTTCTTTCAGGGTGGTTTTGATAATCTGCGGAGCGTGCGATTACAAGTAGCATTACCCTTACTGTGCAAGGAGTTCATCATTAACTCTTATCAAATTTATTTAGCACGCACAGCAGGCGCAGATGCTGTATTGTTGATTGCGGCTATTCTATCAGATCGAGAACTCCAAGATTTTTTGCGAGTAATTCACGATTTGGGCATGATTGCACTGGTAGAAGTCCATACCTTGGCTGAACTTGATCGAGTGCTAAAGCTTGACAACTTACATTTAGTAGGAATCAACAATCGCAATCTAGAAGATTTTACTCTTGATTTAGGAACAACACAGCAACTTTTAGCAGAGCGTCAAGAACAATTACAAAGCTTAGATATCACCGTCGTCAGCGAATCTGGACTGTATACACCTGCTGATTTATCTCTTGTCGCTGAGGCTGGTGCACGTGCGGTTTTGATTGGAGAGTCTTTAGTTAAACAAAGCGATGTAGAACAAGCTGTGCGTGAGATTTTACTAATTCGTAATTCGTAATTCTAAAAAAATGAAGCTCTGATACTCGTTAACGGAGTTAAAAGGCTCATTCACGAGTATCAAAGACTCGTTAACGGAGATAAAAGCCTCATTCACGAATATCAAAGACTCGTTAACAAAAAATTTAGCATGGGCATCGCTAATTGCTAAGTGTTAATTATTCCAATACTATTAACCAATCATTAACTATTTTTCAGCATGACCTCTATCTCCGATTCCTTTCAAACTTTACGCGATCGCCAACAGTGTGCTTTAATCCCTTTTATCACAGCAGGCGATCCTAACTTAGAAACCACTGCCGAAGCCTTACGTATCTTAGATCGTAACGGTGCTGACTTCATCGAGTTGGGCGTTCCTTACTCCGATCCTCTCGCAGATGGGCCTGTGATTCAAGCAGCAGCAACCCGCGCTTTGCAAAAAGGCACGAAATTAGAGCAAGTGCTAGAGATGTTACACATAGTTATTCCTAGCCTAAAAGCGCCGATAATTCTATTTGCTTACTACAATCCCATTTTGCACCGGGGTATTAAGTCGTTTTTGGCGCAAATTGCCACTGCTGGGGTGCAGGGGTTGGTAGTACCAGACTTACCCTTAGAAGAAGCAGAAGAATTAATCAAAACTGCTGCATCTTTCGGAATTGAGGTAATTTTACTTGTAGCTCCTACCAGTTCTCAAGATAGAATTGAAGCGATCGCTCGTCAATCTCAAGGTTTTATCTACTTGGTGAGTGTTACAGGCGTTACAGGTATCCGCGCTCAACTCCAAAACCGCGTAGAGCATTTAATTACCGAGTTGCAAAGCGTCACCAATAAACCTATTGGCGTTGGTTTTGGCATCTCCGCACCAGAACAAGCACATCAAGTCATGGAATGGGGAGCAGATGCAGTGATTGTTGGTAGCGCCTTTGTGAAACGTTTAGCTGAAGGTAGCCCAACTGAAGGATTGCAAGCTGTAGAAGAATTTTGTCAAGAACTTAAAACAGCCATTACAGAAAGTCGGCGCGAAAGTCCATCTCTTCAAGAAGTGCGATAAATTTACCCGCAGATTTAGGGAGTAGGGAATGGGGAATAGGGAATAGGGAATAGGAAATTAGTATCAATTATTTCTGTTTCTTCCCACTGCCTCCTGCCCCCTGCCCCCTGCCTCCTGCCCCCTGCCTTGATTAAGACAATGAAACTCCTGCTGAAATCCTTCAAAATATTAATTTATAGCGTACTTCTAGTTAGTGCCTGTGCGCTTACAGTCTTTGCCCACGATCGCGTTGACCACGGACAATACAAATACCATTGGCATTATAATTTTCCAGGACAATCCGCTCACCTAGCTGTAAGAAAGAACGTAACTGACCTAACACAATCAGAGAAAACAGCCTTTGTCAAGGCTATCAAAACCTTAAAAACTGTAATTCCCACAGGTAGCAAGCTCAGTATTTACGACCAATTCGTTGCCATACATCTAGGGGCAACACGCTTGATTCATAACCATAAAGGGCATTCAAATGGTTCCGTCCAAGAACTTGCTCATGAAAATGCCGCATTTTTCCCTTGGCATCGAGAATATATCCGCAGATTTGAACAAGCTCTGCAAGCAGTAGACCCAACTATTACTCTGCCATACTGGGATTGGACAGACGCCAAAGCACTTGATGTAATTTTTAACGATGATTTTCTTGGTTCTAACGGTAAAGGAGTAACCATCAAAATTCCAAATCAGGGAAATTTTACAGGCGGCCCTGTCAAGTCTGGCGCTTTTTCGGCTGCAAATGGCTGGGTTATGAATCCAGCATTAAACACTGACCCAGACACGCAAACCTCATTAGGTACATCACTTGTTCGCTTTCTAAGACTACCTCCTGCCAGTGATTATCCTGTACCCAAAAAAGATGTTGAGCGTGCCCTGAGTCTTAATAACTATTCTTTATTTCGCCCTGCTTTAGAAGGATTTATCTCTGTAGATGAGCAAGGTAAAGTCACCCCCGGAGGATTTATACACAATTACATTCATGGCTTAGTCGGTGGGGTACAGATAGACGCAAGCACAACACCCGTAAAGTTTAAAGGTCTGGGTACGATGAGCAATATACCAAGTTCGCCTTATGACCCAGTGTTTTGGCTGCATCATGCCAACGCAGACCGCCTCTGGGCTGAATGGCAAGAAAACAGTCATCAAGGTAGTGATTTTTATCCTGCCAATGGTCAGCCTTACGGTCACAATCTTAAAGACCTAATGTGGCCTTGGGATGGCGGTATGTCAACCCCCAAAGCTACGGCGTTAGGAAATTTACTATCTCTATTACCAAAATTTAACTCTAACGATTTGGTGCGGCCTATAGACGTTTTGAATCACAAAGAACTGGGCTATACCTACAAAACCTGGGAATGGAAAACGCAAAGATGATTCAGCTGTGGCATAAGTTCTAAAAAATTAGAACGAGACTAAAAAATACTTGAACATGAAAGGATTTTAACCAGTGGTAAGCATACAAAACATCAAAACTGCAACTGTGCAACCAGATTCTTTGGGCAGGTTTGGAAAATTCGGCGGTAAATATGTCCCGGAAACCTTAATGCCTGCATTAAGTGAATTGGAAGCGGCGTATCACCAATATTGCAATGAGCCGAGTTTTCAAGCAGAACTGCAAAACTTAATGCGTGATTATGTCGGACGACCCAGCCCATTATATTTTGCTGAACGCCTGACAGCAAATTACGCTAGACCAGATGGCACGGGAGTGCAAATTTATTTAAAGCGCGAAGATTTAAATCATACAGGCGCTCACAAAATTAATAATGCTTTGGCTCAAGTTTTGCTAGCCAAGCGCATGGGTAAGCAAAGGATTATTGCCGAGACAGGTGCAGGTCAACATGGGGTAGCAACTGCAACTGTGTGTGCGCGATTTGGTTTGAAATGTGTAATTTACATGGGCGTCCAGGATATGGAACGCCAAGCCCTGAATGTGTTTCGCATGAAATTAATGGGTGCAGAAGTTCGTCCCGTAGAGGCAGGTACAGGAACTCTCAAGGATGCGACTTCTGAAGCAATTCGGGATTGGGTGACGAATGTAGAAACAACTCATTACATCCTGGGTTCGGTTGCTGGGCCTCATCCCTACCCGATGATTGTGCGTGACTTCCACGCAGTAATTGGTCTAGAAACTCGCGCTCAATGCCAAGAAAAATGGGGAGGACTACCAGATATTTTACTGGCTTGCGTGGGTGGAGGTTCCAACGCGATCGGACTTTTTCATGAGTTTGTGCCTGAATTTTCTGTACGCCTAATTGGAGTTGAGGCAGCCGGTGAAGGTGTCAATACTCAAAAACATGCTGCGACCTTGACAAAAGGAAAAATAGGTGTATTGCACGGTGCAATGAGCTATTTACTGCAAGATGATGACGGTCAAGTAATCGAAGCCCATTCAATTAGTGCCGGATTGGATTATCCCGGCGTTGGGCCAGAGCATAGTTATTTAAAGGATCTAAGTCGCGCCGAATATTACAGTGTTACCGATAAACAGGCTTTAGATGCATTTCAAAAGCTTTCGCAATTAGAGGGGATTATTCCAGCCTTAGAAACAGCTCATGCGATCGCATATCTAGAAACCCTTTGTCCTCAATTAACAGGCAATCTCCGTATCGTCATCAATTGTTCCGGCAGAGGTGACAAAGACGTGCAAACCGTCGCCAAAGTCCTAATTCCTTAATTTGTCATTTGTCATTTGTCATTTGTCCTTCGTAAATGGTCAATGACCAATACAACTTTTGGAGAGGCTGCGCCAACAGCTTCTCTACGAGGGGCTATTCGCGTTCTCTCAGTACAAGTGACCAATAACCAACGATAAATGACAAATGACCAATGACCAATGACCAATGACCAATAGACCAATGACAAATGACAAATGACCAATGACCAATGACCAATGACCAATGACCAATATGATAGCTGTAACTCAAACTCAACCTGAAAACATCTCCATCCCTCTTGAGTTCTACAACTGGCCAGCTTTATTACAACAGTTGCTAAATCGGCAATCCTTGACGGTTTCCCAAGCTGCGGATTTGATGCAAGGTTGGCTCACAGATGCCATTCCCGATGTCCTATCAGGAGCGATTTTAGCCGCAATTCAAGCCAAAGGTGTCTTTGCCGAAGAATTAGTCGGCATGGCCAGCGTCTTACAATCCCAATCCCCAATACCCAGTACCCAATTCCCAACCCCCCTAATTGACACCTGCGGAACTGGTGGAGATGGCGCTTCAACCTTTAATATTTCCACTGCTGTCGCCTTTGTGGCCGCTGCTGCTGGGGTAAAGGTTGCCAAACATGGCAATCGTTCGGCATCTAGCAAGACTGGTTCTGCTGATGTGTTGGAAGCTTTAGGTATAAATCTCAACGCCACTCCTGAAAAAGTACAAACCGCAGTTGGCGAAGTTGGAATCACCTTTTTGTTTGCTCCTGGCTGGCATCCGGCACTAAAAGCGATCGCTACTTTGCGAAAAACTTTGAAAGTGCGGACTGTTTTTAACTTGCTCGGCCCGCTAGTAAATCCGATGCGACCGACAGGGCAAATTATTGGTGTGAATGACCCGCTTTTACTAGAAGAGATTGTTCAAGCTTTATCCCAATTGGGATGTCAGCAAGCGATCGCCCTCCACGGACGGGAGCGTTTAGATGAAGCTGGTTTAGCAGATGTCACTGATTTAGCTGTACTTCAAGATAAAAAAGTGCGCTCTCTAACCCTCAATCCTCAAGAACTGGGTTTGAGTTTTGCACCCACTGCGGCGTTGTCCGGTGGAGATGTCCAAGAAAATGCCGAAATCTTGAAGGCAGTTTTGCAAGGTAAAGGCACGCAAGCGCAGCAGGATGTAGTCGCTTTAAATACAGCCTTAGCCCTGCAAGTTGGTGAAGCCATTCATGGAGAAACTGATATTTTAGCAGGTTGTGTTAAAGGTATTGCCCTTGCCAAGCAAATTCTGCAAAGCGGCGCAGCTTGGACAAAACTAGAACAACTTGCGGAATTTTTGCGTTAGACAAACCTCTCCTTATAGAAGCTACGGTGTACACGCAAGTCTTCTAAAGCTGCCCTACACCTTAACCTGCAATGCCAGTGCATCGACCCGCAATGTTAATGCATCGACCTGCAATGTTAATGCATCGACCCGCAATGTTAATGCATCGACCCGCAATGCCAATGCATCGACCCGCAATGCCAATGCATCGACCCGCAATGTTAATGCATCGACCCGCAATGTTAATGCATTGACCTGTAAAGATTAGCCCACCCAAACTATACACAAGGAAAAATAGATGATTATCATACTTAAGAGCGGTACGCCTGTTGAGGAAATTACTCGTATTAGCCAAGAACTGAGTAACACTTGGGGAGTCACAGTAGAAAAAAGTGTTGGCACTCATAAAGTTGTGCTGGGGCTAATTGGTGATACCACTAGCATCGATAAATTACAGGTTCAGGAGTTCAGCCCTTGGATTGAGCAAGTATTACGAGTGCAACAACCTTTCAAGCGGGTTAGTCGAGAATTTCGTCATGGAGAAGCTAGCGAGGTTGTTGTCCCGACACCTAATGGTCGTGTCCATTTTGGCGAACATCATCCGATTGTAGTGGTAGCTGGGCCTTGTTCTGTTGAAAATGAAGCGATGATTGTCGAAACGGCAAAGCGCGTGAAGGCAGCAGGGGCACAGTTTCTGCGTGGTGGAGCCTACAAACCCCGGACTTCACCCTATGCCTTTCAAGGTTATGGTGAAAGCGCTTTAGATTTGTTAGCAGCAGCGCGGGAAGCTACTGGTTTGGGTATTGTCACAGAACTGATGGATGCTGCCGATTTATCAGCAGTGGCGAGAGTCGCTGACATCATCCAAATCGGGGCGCGAAATATGCACAACTTTTCGCTGCTGAAAAAGGTAGGCGCTCAAGATAAACCTGTGCTACTGAAGCGGGGTATGTCTGCAACAATTGACGAGTGGCTGATGGCAGCAGAATATATTTTGGCATCTGGAAATCCTAATGTGATTCTTTGTGAGCGAGGAATTAGAACCTTTGATGGTAAATATGCTCGCAATACTTTAGATTTATCAGTGCTTCCGGTGTTGCGATCGCTTACCCATTTACCAATTATGATCGATCCCAGTCATGGTACGGGTAGGTCTGAATATGTTCCATCGATGGCAATGGCTGCGATCGCCGCTGGTACAGATGCCTTAATGATTGAAGTTCACCCCAATCCAGCTAAAGCTTTATCCGATGGCCCTCAATCTCTCACCCCTGAGAAATTTGACCGCTTGGTTGAAGAAATGTCAGTCCTGGGCAAAGTAGTTGATCGCTGGCCTACACCTGCATTTGATCGCATTAGTAAAAACCAAATTCTCCTCACACCAGAACTCTCAAAGTAGATAAGTAGGTAAGCAGGAATCAACCTCTTTCTTTGCGTCCTTCTCTAACGAGACACTGCGCGAACGCGTCCTTTGCGGTTCGTTAAAAAAATTGACTTTGACAAAGAGTTAAGCCTTAACTGAACCGTATTGGAATATAGGACTAGTATTTGATTTTTGAAAAGATACGTAGGGTGTGTTAGCGACAGCGTAACGCACCAAATCCTTACAAATGGTGCGTTACGGATTTCATCCTAACGCACCCTACAGTACTTAATTTTGTTCAGAAATCAAATATGATTCCTATATAACCCTGTACGTGTGCAGAGAGAAAGAGGTTTCTCTACACTAGGAAGACACCCCCAAGATCGTTCTCCCCTACGTAGTCTGTATTAAAGAAATTTATGTTATTGCTACTTCCAAAGTCTTGAATAATAACTTGAGACAAATTGCCCGCATATATTATCAGATCAGGAAATGAGGTTCCAACATTTGCAACAGATTTAGCCTCGAACTTTAACTCACTATCACCATTTATGACGATAGTTTCCGACGAGTTGTAGTCTGTTATTATGGCATCTGCAGCAGGATTGTTGTAGCAGTTAGCGTAACCGTCGCCAGCCACATATATATCAACTCCTCCGCCTCCTGTTAAAACATCTCTGTCCGTTGCTCCATAATTACCTATGCCTATTAGGATATCATTTCCATTACCACCAAGAAGCGTGTCGTTTCCCGCACCTCCTCGGATAAGGTCGCTAGAATTAGTACCTTGCAGACGATTATTGAACTGTGTGCCTGTTATGGCAGTATCGTATTGAAAGACTGCTAGAGGATCATTGGGATCAGAATAAGGAATTCGATAGTCAGCCATTTTACACCTCTTCAACAAAAGGGACTAAGCTAATCGTCATTCCAAATTCCGGCTTGAGCACCATAGGATTGGGGTTTAGCGCCCAGTTAATACAACTTGAAAACACATTAGCTTTATTTGTTAGGAAGTATAGTGAGAAACAAAATGCAGTTGAGCAAAACGCAACATAAATTTACTGCTCGGTTTCAGGAAACTTTCGCTGGTCTATACCTGCATTTGATAGCGTTGGTGAAAGCCACATTCTTTTCACACCAGAACTATCAAAGTAGATAGACCGTAATCTGAGACGATTTTTTGCAAACGGCTAAACCCGATCAACGGATTTTTTAGACGAAAGAATCTGTTGATCGGGTTTTCATAAACTACCCACGCTTTAATTAATAATACTCCGCCCGTCAACCGGGCGGATATATGACTAAGAGGATGTTTGAAAAGTCCTTAGTGATGTATCAAGTACTTTTAGATCCCCCTAAATCCCCCTTAAAAAGGGGGACTTTGATTCCGTTTCCCCCCTTTTTAAGGGGGGCTAGGGGGGATCAATAAGTGCCTAATATCACAGCCGACCACTTTTCAAACAACCTCTAAGCAATTGTGCTGGCTAAATTACATTTCTAAATCTAGCAACTTCCAAAATTCTCCCCTGCCTCCCCTGCCGCAAGACTACCTATTTTTTTTAAGTTCGTGCATACTTCTAACAACCTTTGTTACTAAATTTCTGGGCGTAAATCTGACGCTTTCACTCAATATCTTATTTCTCATCCCAGGAACAACAACAGTTTTGTTTTTCATTAAACTCTGATAACCAATTCTAGCGACGGTTTCCGTATCCATCATTCTGTTAACGCTAGCAATCTTTGAATCTTCCATTGCAGCATTTTGTTGGAAATCCGATGCTGTTGGGCCTGGACAAAGAACAGTCACGCTGACACCTGTGCCCTCTAATTCATTAGCGATCGCTTCTGAAAATGATAATACATAGGCTTTAGTAGCAAAATAAACTGCCATTAGAGGCCCTGGTTGAAAAGCAGCTGCTGAGGCCACATTTAATATTTTTCCATAGTTTTGCTCGACCATATCTTTGAGGAATAACTTAGTTAAATGAGTCAAGCTGACCATATTTACCTGTAGCATTTTCAATTCAATGCTGAGGTCTGTTTCATTAAATGCTCCATAAGTACCAAAGCCAGCATTGTTAACTAGCACATCAATCTTGATGGATGCTTGCTGTAGTTCTGTAAAAATTTCTTCTGGGGATGTGGGAATAGATAAATCCTTCACAAAAATTTTCACGGAAATGCCAAATTTTTGGGGAAATTCATCTAGAATTTCAGTAAGTTTTTGTTCATTCTTATCTACTAACACAAGATTATAGCTATGACGAGCAAAAATCTGGGTTAATTGATAGCCTATGCCACTAGCCGCCCCTGTAATTAGAGCAGTTTTTTTTTGCCGACTTTCAGATGTTTTATTCATGCTAGAAAAATGGCGAATGTGAATTAATTAATTTAAGTTTTATAAATTTAGCTACAGCAATATATAATATTTGCTGTAGCTATTTCTATGCAGACAATAAATGATGCTATCCACCTGAAACAAGTATGCTTCAATCAAGGATATTAAACGCAAATATAAAAAACTGTATCTATATAAACAACAGCAAGAATATTTAATAACCTCATCAATGCCACAGAATCATTCCGTTAATATAACTGACGTGCAAGCAGCACAAGAGCGAATTTTGGGGATTGCCCACCGCACACCCGTGCTGACTTCTAGAATCGTTAACGATCGCACCAATAGCCAAGTATTCTTTAAGTGCGAAAACTTTCAACGCACGGGGGCATTTAAATTTAGAGGTGCGTACAACGCCTTAGCCCAACTATCGGTAGCAGAAAAACAAACAGGCGTTCTCACCTATTCATCGGGAAATCATGCCCAAGCGATCGCTTTAGCTGGACAATTACTAAATATTCCCACCACTATTGTCATGCCTGATGATGCACCTGTTGTCAAACAAACTGCTACTCGTAGTTATGGTGCAGAGATAATTTTGTACAATCGCCAAGAAACAAACCGAGAAGAATTAGCTCAAAATTTAGCACGCGATCGCTCTTTGACACTCATTCCCCCTTACGATCATCCCCATGTAGTCGCCGGACAGGGAACAACTGCTTTAGAACTGATCCAAGAAGTTGGTGAATTGGACTTATTATTAGTTTGTTGTGGCGGTGGTGGATTACTTTCTGGGTGTGCGATCGCAGCCAAAGCACTTCTACCCAATTGTAAAGTAATCGGGGTAGAACCAGCACTTGCCGACGATGCTACCCGCTCTTTTCACACCAAAACGCTGCAAACTGTCAATAATCCTGATACCATCGCCGATGGTGCCAGGACTCCTAACCTTGGTCAAATTACTTTTCCCTTAGTGCTGCATTACGTCGATGATATGGTGACAGTATCGGAAGAGGCGATTCTTCGCACCATGTTTTTCTTGTGGGAACGTCTGAAAATTGTCGTTGAACCAACTGGAGTACTCGCCGCCGCTGCTTTACTCGAAGGTGTGGTGACAGCACCAGAGGCGAGAATTGGTGTGATCATCAGCGGTGGAAATGTAGATTTGGCACAAGTTGGTAAATTGTTTTCTGTGGGATTGGATTAAACCAATTCGCAATTCGCAATGACGCTCGTTCGCCCTTGGCGTCTCCCCTTGGGAGAAGACTCGCTAACGCTACGAAGAGAGCAATTCGCAATTACGTTTTGTAATGGGGATTTAGACCCCACCTAACATACTTACCGGTTATAGAACCGGGGGACTTAAACCCACCGAATTTGTTAAAAAGTTAAATTCCCAATAGATTAGGACTTACGCAAAACATAACGAAAGTAGCGGTAATTCATGAATTACCGCTACGCAATAAATTTTCTTGTAGTGTAAGCTCTCTAGCCCGCACCGGGCGGGCTAGACGCCATTGGTGTCAACTTCAGCTATAAATGGCTTATCTGTTGGCTTCGTCACCCGTCTTCTCATCAATTCCCAGGCTAATAGAAGACAGTCTACTTCAGTAGACTAAAAATTTTTGGTGATATCTAGTCATCTTGAGATGACTTTAGCTATTAGCAAGGAACTTCAGTTCCTTGCGGGACATCGGTTTACCAATGGCGAGACGCCCATTCCACAAGAGTAAAGCTAATGCACTACTTTAGTCTTGCCACACCACTACAAAAGTGTTCTTAAGCAGCGTTTATTCTTTGTAAACCAGTGTAAACATTGAACCGTTCTCCGCGCAGGAATCCAATTAAGGTAATCCCGAATTCCTTGGCGACAGATACCGCCAAACTACTGGGAGCGGAAACAGAACAAACAATAGGAACTCCAGCAGTTGTAGATTTTTGCAAAATCTCAAAACTAGAGCGTCCGCTAACCAGGACAATACAATTATTTAAAGGTAATTCGTCACTGAGCAAAGCTGTACCAATCAATTTATCCAATGCATTGTGTCGCCCAACATCCTCCCACAGATTTAACAGTTGTCCTTGAGCATCAAAGATAGCCGCAGCGTGCAAACCCCCTGTAGCAGTGAAAATACCTTGAGCAGCCCGGAGTTTATCTGGTAGGCTGTATACGATCTCAGGTTTTACCGTTGGCCCAGAAGAAATTACTGGACATCCCCGCAGACGCAAAGCCTCAAGGCTAGCTTTACCACACACTCCACAGGCGCTACTTGTGTAGAAATGACGCTCCAAAGGCTGTAAGTCTGGAATCAACCCATCCCGTAGTTCCACATTTACAATATTATGGCGCTGTTCACCATCTACTAATTCATCTACGCAGTAGCTGATACGTCGAATATCTTCTCTGCTATTAACGACTCCTTCACTGTAGAGGAAACCAGCAGCTAGTTCAAAATCTGCCCCTGGTGTCCGCATTGTTACAGCTACCGTCTTCTGGAAAGGAACAAGACGAATTTCTAAAGGTTCTTCGGTGGTAAGTTGGTCTAAACGAGTCCGTACTTGACCTTTTTCCACTAGCCAAACAGTGGCTTTGGTCTTACTTTTAGTTGGCATCCTCATATTTGTGAAAGTTGGTGAATTGAAATTTTGATACTAATCTGGAAACAAAGTAATGCTATTTATATGTCAGATGTCAGGTTGATGCTTACCAATTACTTTGTGCAGTTGAGCTAAATCGGCTATGTTTCTGTTTAGGAAGTAAAATGAACCTAAAACTTTTGGCTTTCAGCAAAATTTTATTTGCAGTAGTCTTTGTGATTTCCCTTGGTTTTACAGGATATTTAGTGGCTAATAACATTAGTCACAGAGTAATTGAAAAATCTCTTGCTAAACAAGTGATATCTACCTCCACCGTAGGAAAAAGTTCTCAACTACAGAAACTTTTAAATGAAATAATTGTAGAACAGAACATTCCTGGTGCAGTTATGTATATTACTACACCTAAAGGTTCTTGGCTGGGAGCATCTGGTGTGAGTAACTTGTCAAGTAAAACCCGGATGAAAGCCACAGATGGTTTTTCTATTGCCAGTATGAGTAAAACTTTTATGGCGGTGGTTGTGCTGAAATTAGTGGAACAAGGGAAGATAGAATTAGATCGAGCGATCGCAACCTATTTACCAAGAGATATTAGTCCTCATATTGTCAACAGCGACAAAATTACAGTTCGTCAACTCCTCAACCACACCAGTGGTGTTGCTGAATATCTAGAAACAAAAGAGTTTATTCAAGCTACGAAAAAAAGAAGTCGCTCACAGCCTTGGACAGCCAGAGAAGCTATTCAGTATATGTATCAAGAGCAACCGCAGGCAAATCCCGGAGAAAAATTTATTTATACTGATTGCAACTATATTCTTTTGGAACTGATTGTTGAAAATATCACTAGGGGAACTCTCGCCCAAGCAATTCGCAGTCAGATTTTAAAACCATTAGGATTAAAACATACCTTCACAGAATTGCGCGAACCGACAATTGGAGAAGTCGCTACAGGTTATGGCGATCGCAATAAAGATGGTAAGCTAGATAGCTACGCCGAAGTCAATGATGGTAATGGTTTGGGAGATGGTGGATTGGTTTCAACAGCAGAGGATTTAGCCAAGTTCGCCAAAGCGTTATTTGTCAAAAAAACCTTACTTTCCTCAAAGATGATAAAAGAAATGCTGAAATTTAAAGATAATGGCGCAGACTATAGCTATGGCTTGGGTGTAGAACGGTTTTCATCTCCTTTAGCAAAAGCAATTGGACATAGTGGTACAGCTTATGGCTTTGTAACATTGCTTGCATATTTACCCAATGAAAAAACTACTATAGTAGTGCTGTTAAACAATCAGAATGTTGATATTAAATCAGTAGCTAGGACAGGTCTAGAAGTTGTCGAGAATAAATGATTCTAATTTGTAATTATGCTTATAGGGCTGGCATTTTAATAATTTTGGGACTTACGCACAGGTAACGGAAAATCGAACCACAGAGGCACAGAGAAGCCAGTGCCTTGGGCGGGTTCCCCGACTTGTTCCTTGCGCGTCTCCCCTTCTCCCAAAGGGAGAGGCTAGCGCCAAGGGAGAAGCAACTGGCGCGAAACGGAGTAATAAGAGTTTGAGAGGTATTTTGCGTAAGTCCTGAATTTAAAATTCAAAATTCACGCATTAAAGACATTTTCAGATTAATTTACGAGAAATTTTCTGGGTCAATATTCAGTTCTCGCAATTTGGCTGCTAGGCGTTCAGCGCGTTGTCGTTCTTGTTCAGCGCGTTGTCGTTCTTGTTCAGCGCGTTGTCGTTCTTGTTCAGCACGTTGTCGTTCTTGTTCGGCGGCTTCTTCAGGTGTGGGAATTAGATTTCCTTCCGCAGTCAAATAGCGCAATTTATGTTCATAAACACCTAAGTACAAATTTAATTGCTGACTCCACAGCCATCCTTGAGGATTAGGTTCTATCGGTTCATAAGTGCCGCCAATCAAGATAAAGCCAGCAAATTCTAAATTATTGGGATCGAACCAAAAATATTCTGGTGTGCGAAAGATATCTTGAAAAATTTGTTTTTTCAAACCCTTGTCAATTGCCGCTGTAGAATCCGAGAGAAACTCTACAATTATGTTGGGATATTTCCCGTCTTCTTCCCAAACAACCCAACTTTTACGAACTTTGCGTTCACATCCCAGCACTACAAAAAAATCGGGACCCCGGAATTCTTCTGATCTCCGCTGGCGTTGACTGTAGTAAATTGTTAGATTACCCGCAGCGTAAAAGTCATTGCGATTTCGCCACCACAATTCCAAAGATTGTAATAGCAGAATTATTTGGCGTAGATGTAATTCACTTTCCAAAGGTGGTTCGTCACTATATAAATCCCCTAGAGGAAATATTACATCATTTGGGAATTCAAAATTTTTGGCGGCGGACATGGCTGCAAGTTTTAGGGTGATATGGGTGATAAAAACTTACCGTAGCAGTAGTTTGAGTTTTAACATCTAGGTTTGTTTTTCCAGACACACGATCGCATTATAATCAGGAACTCCTTCAAGCGATCGGCTACATGATTTTTAAAGCAAATTTACATACTTTAAATCGTATCTGGGTCAATACCCAATTCTCGCAGTTTTGCTGCTAGGCGTTCAGCACGTTGCTTTTCTTGTTCAGCACGTTGTCTTTGTTGTTGGGCGTGTTCCGCTTCCCACTGGGCAATTTCTTCTGGTGTGGGCATTAACTGTGCTTCTGCATTGAAATAGCGTAATTGATTTTTATGAACGCCCAAGTACAAACTTAGCTGCTGACTCCACAACAATCCTTGTGGGTTGGGTTCTATAGGTTGATACATACCACCCACCAAAATAAACCCAGCAAATTCTAGATTCTTGGGGTCAAACCAGAAATATTCAGGAGTGCGAAAGATATCTTGATAAATTTGTTTTTTTAAGCCCTTGTCAATCGCTGCGGTTGACTTTGAAAGCAGTTCTATAATCAAATTCGGATATTTGCCGTCTTCTTCCCAAACAACCCAACTATCACGGGGTTTGCGTTCAGTATTTAAAACGACAAAGAAATCTGGCCCCCGAAAGTCTTCGGATTTACGCTGGCGTGGACTGTAATGAATGCTAATATTCCCCGCAGCAAAGTAGTCATTAAAGCGATTGTGGTCTCGCCACCACCAATCAAGACATTTTATTAATAGCAGCATTTGCTGCAAATGTAGATACGTTTCCAATGGTGGTTCGTTACTTTGTAAATCCCCTGGTGGAAATATAACATCTTCTGGGGTTTCAAAATCTTTGGCAACAGACATGGCTGCAAGTTTTGGAGTGATGTTAACTTGAACGTCGCAGTCGGAAAGCGTTAATATTAAGTTTGCTTTTCTAAGCGTACTATTGCATTATAATCAGGAACCCCTTCAAGCGATCGCTTCCTGTCACAGACGCTACTTTAAGTTTTAACATTTATCTTTGCTTTTCATACATCGAAGCAGGCATTTTTGTAACTAGCAATTTCAGTTATCTATATCTGTCTTATGTAATAAGTCCTATACCTACCCTAAGTAGGGTTATCTATCTGTATTTGTTCGTTAAGTTGTATGAAGCACTGAAAGCAAATTTGCTCAGTAAGTAACTGAGGAAATCAGAATACCCTTAACTTAGTTGGAGTTTTTTATGACTTACACAGTTGATGAAGCAACAAAACCGGCTTTAGAAAATTTTAAACGCTTTGATGTAGACACTCAGCTAGGCTTACTTTGGTTCGGTTATTTGGATCTTAAAGAGCAGCTACAGCCTGCACCTCCTGAAAGGATAGAAGTTCCTGCTAAAGCAGTGTTTGACAGATTTCTGGACTTGTCTAAAGAAGAGCAACTGCAAGCACAACGCGATATTATTAATGGTGCAGCTAACGAGATAAGCCAAGCCTATAATGCTCTAAGTGCCAATTCCAGATTAGACGTTTGGCTGCTGCTGGCACAAGGAATGGACAATGGAACCATCATTCAAGTTCCGTCTGACTATCAACTACCTGGTGAAACGGATGAATTTGTCGCATTGATCAAAAATCTAGAATTTGAGCAACGGATTAATTTCATGCTAACTGTGGTGCAAGCAATGGGTTAGTTAAATCCAAAAACTTTCAATAGCTTTCTAGAATTGGGGATAACTCAAAATATGCAAATTAAGCTAGATTTGGCTGTTTTTGTTCTACTTTAATAGTGGTTAACTTAGAACTACCGCACAGATGCTGATCTTTGCGGTAGTCTTGATGCGAGTTATATCATTTTTGCTTGATTATACCAATTCAATTAATGATTGCAATACATCCTTGGGTAAAGACGCGATGAATCGCGTCTCTACAAATGGTCTATTAGACCTATCCGAAATATAAATACGGCATAAAAAAGTGGTAGAAGAATAAA